>SLMR01000347.1 GCA_007133445.1 Aquisalimonas sp.
CATCGACGCACTGCCCTTCCAGGTCTCCGGCAGCAAGGTGCTGGAGCAGATTGCCGCCCAGATGCATGCCAAGAAACTGCCCATGGTGGAGGATCTGCGCGACGAGTCCGATCACGAGAACCCCACGCGCCTGGTGGTGGTGCCGCGCTCGAACCGCGTGGACACCGACGAGGTGATGAAGCACCTGTTCGCCACCACGGACCTGGAGAAGAACTACCGCATCAACTTCAACGTGATCGGCCTGGATGGCCGGCCGCAGGTGAAGGATCTGCGCGGGCTGCTCTCGGAGTGGCTCGAGTTCCGTACCGAGACCGTACGCCGCCGGCTGCAGTGGCGGCTGGACAAGGTCGAGGCGCGGCTGCACATCCTCGAGGGCCTGCTCACCGCCTACCTCAACATCGACGAGGTCATCGCCATCATCCGCGAGGAGGATGAGCCGAAGGCGGTGCTCATGGAGCGCTTCGGGCTCAGTGACAGACAGGCCGAGGCCATCCTCGAGCTGCGCCTGCGCCACCTCGCCAGGCTCGAGGAAATGAAGATCCGCGGCGAGCAGGACGATCTCGAAGCCGAGCGCAAGCAACTGCAGGCGACGCTGGGTTCCGAGGCGAAACTGCGGCAACAGGTGGGCGACGAACTGCGGGCTGACGCCGAGACCTTCGGTGACGATCGTCGGTCGCCGCTGGTCGCACGCAGCGCCGCCCGGCCCCTGGACGAAACCGCCCTGGTGCCCAGCGAACCGGTGACCGTGGTGCTCTCCGAGAAGGGCTGGGTGCGCGCGGCCAAGGGGCATGACATCGACCCGGCGACGTTGAACTACAAGGCCGGTGATGGTTACCTGTCCCACGCGCGGGGGCGCAGCAACCGCCACGCCCTGTTCCTCGACTCCACCGGCCGTGCCTACTCGGTTCCCGCGCACAGCCTGCCCTCGGCCCGCAGCCAGGGCGAGCCGCTGACCGGACGCCTGTCGCCGCCGGCCGGCGCCCGCTTCGAGCACGTGATTGCCGGTGACGAACAGGACCGGTTGATTCTTGCGTCCGATGCGGGCTACGGCTTCGTCACGACGGTGGCCGATCTATACGCGAAGAATCGTGCCGGCAAGGCGGTGATTACGCTGCCCCAGGGCAGTCGGTTGCTGCCCCCCGCCATGATCCGGGACGCGGAAACCGACTGTATCGCCGCGCTGTCCACGGCAGGCCGACTGCTGGTGTTTCCGGTGACGGAGCTGCCGCAGCTGGCCAAGGGCAAGGGCAACAAGATCATCGGGATTCCGGCGGATCGCCTGAAATCGGGGGAGGAGCGGCTGCAGGCCCTGATTGCCGTGCCCGCCGGCGCGAATCTGGCGCTGACCGCCGGCAAGCGGACACTGACCCTGAAGCCTGTCGACCAAGAGGCCTTCCGTGCGGCCCGTGGCCGGCGCGGGAGCGCCCTGCCGCGCGGGTTCCAGCGCGTGAGCGACATGGTTGCGGTGAGCGATGGTGAGGCTTGAACCTCGCGCGTTGCACCCCATCTAAGGGATAGTTGCGTGGGTGTGCACCTGCTGCTGAACCAACCACGGGAGACTCTGGGCAGATCATGAAACGTGTTTCGCTGTTCCTGCTGACCAACCTGGGCATCCTGATCCTCCTCGGGATCATGCTGAACGTCTTCATCGAGCCGTGGATGGCTCGGGAAGGCATGCACATGAACACCACGTTCATCCTGATCCTGGCGGCCGTGCTGGGGATGGGTGGCTCGTTCATCTCCCTGGCCATGTCCAAGATGATGGCCAAGCGCATGACCGGGGCGAAGGTCATCGACAAGCCGGCTAACCCCACGGAGCAGTGGCTGGTGGACACGGTGCGCCGGCATGCGCGTCAGGCCGGCATCGGCATGCCCGAGGTGGCCATCTACGACGCCCCGGAGATCAACGCCTTCGCCACCGGCATGAAGCGGGACGATGCCCTGGTGGCGGTGAGTTCCGGGCTGCTTCGGCAGATGAGCGCCGATGAGGCCGAGGCGGTGATCGGCCACGAGGTGGCGCACATCCAGAACGGCGACATGGTCACCCTGGCGCTGATCCAGGGGGTGCTGAACACCTTCGTGATCGTGCTCTCGCGGGTGGTGGGCATGTTCGTGGACAAGGTGATCTTCAAGAACGAGCGCGGCTACGGCCCCGGTTTCTGGATCACGGTGATCTTCGCCCAGATCGTGCTGGGCATCATCGCCAGCATGATCGTGCAGTGGTTCTCGCGCCAGCGAGAGTACCGTGCCGACCTGGGTGGCGCCAATCTGGCCGGGCGGGAGAAGATGGTCGCCGCTCTGGAGCGGCTGAAAAAGAACGTGGAGCCATCGACCCTGCCGGAGCAGGTAGAGGCGTTCGGCATCTCCGGGCGCATGGGTTCCGGCTTCAAGCGGCTGATGATGAGTCATCCGCCGCTGGATGACCGTATCGCCGCCCTGCGCGAGCGCCGTTACGGTTGATGTCCGCCCGGACGTCGTGACAGGGGAAGCGATCCTGTGGGCACCGTCATGATCAGATGACGGTGCCGGTGAAATCGTAATCCATGCTGGCGGTCGGGGCCTGCAGAAAGTGCCCCTGCACGAAATCCACCTCGTACTGCCAGTAGCTGGCCATGGTCATGGCGTCTTCCACGTAGCCGGCGATCACGCTCTTCTTCATGGCGTGGGCGTTCTCGATGATGTCCTTGACCCGCTGCTGGGTCTCCTCGTTGGCGCCAAGGTCCTGGCCCAGTGAGTGGTCGAGCTTCAGGTAGTCAGCCGGCAGGTGCTTGACCAGCTGGAACGGGTTCACGCCGCTACCGAAGTGGTCCAGGGTAAAGCCACAGCCCAGTTCCTTGAGGCCGCGAAAGATCTCCCGCGCCTCGTTCAGCTGGGTCACCGCCACCGGCTCGTTGACCTCGAAATTCAGGTTCCTTCCCTTGATGCCGTGGGCCTGCATGCGTTCGCCCAGATAATCGAGGAACCCGGTGTCCGCGAGCGTCTGGCCCGAGAGCTTGATCATCAGCGTCACGGTCGGGTCGGCCTGCAGCTTGGGCTTGAGGGCCTGCAGCGCGTGCTCCACCACCCAGCGATCCACCTGCCGCATCATGTTCACGCTTTCCGCCTGCGGAATGAAATCCGCCGCTTTCAGCTCCACGCCGTCCTCGTCACGCAGGCGCACGCGGACCTCGTAGCGTGCGGAGGTGTCACCGCTCAGGGAGGCCACTGGCATATATACCAGGTGGAAACCGTCCCGTTCCAGGGCGTCTCGAAGCAGGGCCTGCCACCGCTGATCGTCGCCGGTGTCGCCGCCGTCGTTCTCCGCGGGTAGCAGGTGCACCTGGTTGCCCCCTGCTTCACGGGCGATCTCGCAGCCGCGGTGGGCGCGGGAGATGGCGTCGTTGGCATCACCGGTCCGCTCGCCCACCATGACCGCGCCGATCGTGCAGGTGGTGGTTACCGTGTGCTTGTTTACGTCGACGATATGGTCCTCGACCTTCTGACGGATTGCCTCCGCCACGGCGACCGTATCGTGTACACCCTGTTGGCGCATCAGTACCGTGAACACGTCATCGGCAAAGCGCCCCGCTTCAGCTCCCGCATCGGCCTCGCTGGTGATGATGCCAGCGATGTCCGTGACAACCTTGTCGCAGGCGGCGATGCCGAGGGTCTGCCGGATCCCGTCCAGGTTCTCGATCTGGATGTAGAGCAGGCCGTGGCTTCCCTCGTCCTCTGCACCAAGTTCATCCACCGCCTGTTCCAGCTGGTCGAAGAAGTAGGCGCGGTTGTAGAGCCCGGTCAGCAGGTCCGCCTTGCTGAGGGAGTCCAGTTGCGCCTCCAGGTCCCGCTGATTCGACTGGTCACGGATCAGTACCTGGGTGCAGGCCTCGCCGTCCACGCTTGCTGCCGACAGGTGGACGTGTACGGGCACTGTCTCGGTGCCGGCCACCATGGACAGGCTAGCTTCAGGGTCACCGTGATCACCACGGCTGTACCTGCGCAGCAGCTCCTTGAACGCCTGCTGGTCCTCGGTGGCGATCATGTCCAGCAGCGGCATCCCTTCGATGTCCTCGAATGACTCGACGCCGAATTTCTCCATGTACGCCGGGTTGGCGTAGATGTGCATGCCCTCGTGAACATAGGCAATGGCGTCTCGGGAGCTGTCAAGCAGAGCGCTCGCACGCCTTTCGGATTCCTTGAGAGCCTTCTCCACCTGGCGCAGGCGGCGGCGCTCGCGCAGGTGCTGCAGTTCACGGCGCACCACCAGTTTCAGGTGTTCCTGGTCGTTCTTGCTCACCAGGTCCAGAGCCCCGGTCTGCATGGCCTGGAGTCGCCGTTCCGGGCTGTCCTGCTCGGCAACGGCCACCATGGGCAGATCGCGCCCGCTCTCCTGGATGGTGTGAGCGGCGTCGGCGATGGTCAGCGCGTCCAGATCGATGTTGCACAGGAACAGCTCGAAAGCGTGTTCCTGCAGCGAGTCCTGAAGGTCCTCCACGTCCTCGACGTGGCTGGCGCGCACTGCATGCCCGGCATTGCGCAGCACGCTGATGAACATTTCCGCATCGTTCAGCGAGGTCTCGGCGACCAGCATTCGGACGACGTCGTCCCGGTTCATGAATTCGACCCTGCCTGTTGTTCGTTCGCGGGCTTACGTTCCGTCAAGACGTGGTGCTCTGGCTGTGCCGGCTGAATGTGTAACGGCAGAACCCTTCCTGGCGTTCTATGGGCTCGCGCAGGGGTATCGGGGTCGGCCCGCACCTGCTGGTGGCTACCGGGCAGCGAGAGATCACCTGCACGCCAGCCCCAGCTGCTCGTAGTGTAGGCATGCGGCGACAGGAAGCCAAACCTGGCTGTGTCACACGCCTGCTCACTGGTGACGCGGTGTCATCAGTTGCGTCTTTGCCGGTGCTCCCGCGTCTTCCCGGGTCAGTGTCGGTGTCAGGTAGCCTGGCAGGTGTTCGGCCAGTGCGCCCGCCAGGACGCGGGCTTCTCCCTCGGGAACCAGAAAATGAGTGGCGCCGGAGACACGGTCAAGCTGGTGCAGGTAATAGGGCAGAACGCCCAGCTCGAACAGGCGCTCACTGAGCGCGCACTGACTGGCCACGGTGTCGTTCACGTCGCGCAACAGAACCGCCTGGTTGAGCAGCGTGATGCCCGCTTGCCGCAGCCGCAGACAGGCGTTCGCCACCGCGTCGTCAAGTTCGTTGGCGTGATTGGCATGCAGCACCAGCACCGGTTGCAGCCGGCTTTCGGCCAGCCAGCCCAGCAGCGCGTCGTCCACCCGCTCAGGCAGCACCACGGGCAGCCGGCTGTGAATGCGCAGTCGCTTCACGTGGGGAATGGCGGCCAGGCGCTGGGCCAGCGGCGCGAGCCGGTGGTCCGGCACGCTAAGGGGGTCGCCGCCGCTGAGAATGACTTCCGTCAGGGACGGGTCGCTGGCGATGTAGTCCAGCGCCGGTTGCCACTGCTGCCGGGCGGCATGCGCTTCACCATAGGGGAAGTGGCGGCGGAAGCAGTAGCGGCAGTTGACTGCGCAGGCACCGGTGACGATCAGCAGCGCCCGCCCGTGGTACTTGTGTAGCACGCCCGGGGTGCCCATGGCGTCCAGGTCGCCCACCGGGTCTCTGGTGAACCCTGAAACCTCCTCTTTCTCGGCGGCCAGCGGGAGCACCTGGCGCAGTAATGGGTCGCCAGGGTCACCGGGGCGCATGCGTGCCACGAAGCCACGCGGAACCCTCACCGGGAACTCCCGGTGGCCGTCGGCGGCTGCATCGGCCCAGTGGTCAGGCAGCCCGAGCGCGGCCACGAGGTCGCGTGGGCGCCGGTAGCCGTGGGCCAGTTCCTCGTGCCAGTGTGGGCGATGGATGTCTGTGCTGGCGGTGGACATGGCCCTATTCTACGCACGTCGTGGAGCCGACATCAGGTTGCAGGGCGTGTTTCCGACGCCGTTTTTCGTTAGCATTTCGGCGTTTTAGTCCATGTTGCGCGCAACACCGAATGATTGCGCGCACATCCAGCGGATAACGGAGAGTCAATGGCGACCTACACCACCAACCAGTTCAAGGGCGGCCTCAAGCTCATGCTCGACGGCGAGCCCTACAGCATCGTCGAGAACGAGTTCGTCAAACCCGGCAAGGGGCAGGCCTTCAACCGCGTCAAACTGCGTAACCTCAAGACCGGCAAGGTCCTGGACCGCACCTTCAAGTCCGGAGAGTCGGTGGAGGCCGCGGACGTGCTGGAGACGGAACTCCAGTATCTCTACAACGACGGTGAGCACTGGTACTTCATGGACACCGAGACCTTCGATCAGGTTGCGGCCAACCGGGCGGCCATGGGCGATGCGGACAAGTGGATCAAAGAACAGGATGTCTGCGACGTGACGCTCTGGAACGGCGAGCCCCTGCAGGTGGACCCGCCGGCGTTTGTTGAGTTGAAGGTGATCGAGACGGATCCGGGCGTGCGTGGCGATACCAGCAGCGGTGGCAGCAAGCCCGCGACTGTGGAGACGGGCGCCGTGGTCCGGGTGCCGCTGTTCCTCGAGGAAGGCGAGATCATCCGGATCGATACGCGCAAGGCGGAATACGTCAGCCGCGTGAAGGAGTGAGCCAACGCCACCGTAGGAGCGGCGTAAGCCGCGATTACCGGGGCGTCGTCCCGGCGCCACGCGCCCGTTTTGCGATGTCGCGGCTTGCGTCGCTCCTGCGTGTGGCAGGGAAGCACGTCCGACGATGACGACTGACTGGCAGCCCTGCGCCTCCCTTGAGACTCTGCGGGCCCGCGCTCGTCTCCTTGGCGCGGTGCGCGCGTTCTTGGACGAGCGCGGTCTGCTGGAGGTCGAGACCCCGCTGCTGTCCGCTGCTGCGGGCACCGACCCCAACCTGGAACCCTTGACCACCCGGTACGACGGCCCTGGTGCGCCGGACAGCGGCACCCTGTATCTGCACACCTCGCCGGAATTC
>SLMR01000104.1 GCA_007133445.1 Aquisalimonas sp.
AGTGACAGGCGTTTGACAGGCCCTCGGGTCCGTCGCCACTATCCGGCCGCCTGCGGCCCCACTCTGCACGGAGATCCGGCTTCATGACGCTGCCTGCCGACGCCATTCCATCGGACGACCTCCGCACCCTGCTCCAGGGCGCGCGGCGGCCCATTCTGCTTGGTGTGGCGGGGGACAGCGGCAGCGGCAAGACCACCTACACCCACGGCATACGGCGGCTGCTGGGCAACGACATGGTCACCTCCATCCCCCTGGACGGTTACCACCGGGAGGACCGCGCCCAGCGGCGGCGCAGTGGCCGCCTGCCGCTTGATCCCGCCAACAATCACCTGGACCTGGTGGAGGAGCACCTGCGCGCGCTGCGCGCGGGCAAGCCGGTGGAAGTACCAGTGTACAACCACCAGACCGGCTGCTTCGACGCGCCGCAGATCGTGCGCCCGGCGCCGGTGGTGGTGATCGAGGGGCTGCACGCGCTGTATCAGCATCTGCTGCCCCAGCTCGATTTCGCGCTGTACGTGGACACCGACCGGGACGTGAAGTGGCGCTGGAAGTTCGAGCGCGACGTCTCCTACCGCGGCCACGATCCGGCCGAGCTGGAGAGCGAGATCCAGCGGCGCGAGGCCGCCTACAAGCAGTGGATCGATTTCCAGAAGACCAGCGCCGACGTGGTGGTGAAGATCCATGAAAGCGACCTGGGCGAGCTGGCCCACCAGCAATACGACGGGCCGGTGCCGGACAACTGCTACCACATGGAGATCGTGACCGCGCCGGTGGACCTGCATCTGCCGCCGCTGCATCTGCCGATGAACCTCAACGCGGCCATGGAGGCGGACGCACGGCCGTTCATGCTGGCCATGGTGCCAAGCAGTTACTGGGGCAAGCACGTCAACGTCACCCACATCGACGGCGTCACCCCCATTGAGGCGATTCAGCAACTGGAAGATGACATCATGGCACTCACCGGCATCGCCCGGGATCTGGATTCCTGCCTGATCAGCGACGAAGCGCAGAACTCCACCATGCGGCTGGCCCAGTCCCTGGTTGCATGGCCATTCCTCGGCAAGGTGCGCTGCCTGCTCAACGAGTGGCACAACGAGGACCTGAGCTGAGCATGGGCCGATTGCTGCTCGCGGCAGTCGGCGCGGGGCTGGTGGTGGCCGCCTACGTCACGCTGCTGTACGGGTTTTTCGTCTGGATCTGGCCTGTCCTGCCCGACTGGGCGATGCTGATCGCGTTCGTGCTGATCGCCGCCGCCGTGATCGGCTCGCCCATCATGGCGCTGAAGTACTACGGTACGGTACGCTCGGCGGCGCGCAGGGCGCGCGGAGACCACACAGAGGACGACCGGCGATGACGGATGCCAAGGACCCCCGCGATCTGGTCACGCTGCTGGCAGCGGCTGCCGACGCCCAGGCGGAGGCCACAAGACGGCTGGACGAGGCGCGCGCCCGCGAGGCCGACCGCCCGCTAACCGGCGACCCGGCGCTTCTCGCCACCGTTGCTGAAGTCATCACGGCCATCGCCCGGCAAACGGACACGCGGGGTGTGCTTGAGCGCATGGCCGGCGCGGCGCGCCGCATGATGCCCGCGGCTGGCTGCGTCGTGCTGCTGCGCGCACCGGAAGGTGGCGGCGCCAATCTCGCCGCCTACTGGGACGCCGCCACGCTCTGGATCGAAGGCGCCAGCCGCCCGCAGACCATGCCCGATGCGCTGGATCGCATCAGCCGCGGAGACACCTTCCCTGCCCTGCAGCTCGACCTGGCCGGCGCGGGGGTTGCCGTGGGCGAGTTCCGCGTGTGGCTCGACCACAGCAGTGCAACTGAGGCGGACACGGCGTCTGCGCATATTATCGCGGAAGCGGCCGGCCTCGCCCTGGCCGGCCTCGCCCTGCAGACCAACGCCCGCCACCGCTCCGTGCGCGAGCCGTTGACCGGGCTGTTCAACCGTCGTTACCTCGAAGACACCCTGCAGCGGGAGCTCCACCGCTGCAGGCGCGTGAAACGCCCTCTTGGCCTGATCCAGCTGGACCTGGACGGCCTCTCCGGATTCAATCTGGAACACGGCCGCACCGCCGGCGACCGCCTGCTGCAGGCCGTGGGCGGGCTGCTGCAGTCAAGCTTCCGCGGGTCCGACGCCGCGTGCCGCATTGACGATGACACCTTCGTGGTGGTCATGCCGGACGCCGACCTGAACGACACGCGGCTGCGCGCCGAGCATCTGCGCGACCAGATCGCGGCGCTGGAGTTTCCCCTGGGGCAGCAGGTCATCCAGGGGGTGCCCGCCTCCGTCGGCGTCGCCGGCTACCCTGATCTCGCCATTACCGCGGACGAACTGATGCTGGCCGCCGACAGCGCGGTGCAGCTCGCCAGGGGCGCAGGCGGCAACACCGTGGAGATCGCTCAGCGGGCGGGGTGACCCGTTTTGCGGTACACTCGCCGGCCCATTCCGCCGCCGCCTGCCCTCAATGCAACGTAACCTGCTGCTCGGTGCCCTGTTCATCGTCATCTCCGAATTTCTGCTCGCGAGCATGAGCGCGGCGGTAAAGGTGCTGGCGGAGACCATGCCCGAGGCGATGCTGGTGTTCTTCCGCAACCTCTTCGGCCTGGCGGTGCTGATGCCGCTGGTGCTGCGCAACGGCTGGGCAAGCCTGAAAACCACCGTGCCGCACCTGCACTTCATGCGCGCGGCGGTGGGTGTGGCGGCGATGTACTGCTTCTTCTACACCATCGCCCACATGGCGCTGGCGGAGGCGCTGCTGTTCAAGCTGACGGCGCCGTTCTTCATCCCGCTGATCGCGCTGCTGTGGCTCTCCGAGACCATCCCCAACAGTGCCAAGGTGGCCATTGCGGTGGGATTCATCGGCGTCGCGTTCATTCTGCAGCCCGACGCCGACGGCATTCAGCTGGTGGCGGTTGTGGGCCTGCTCGGCGCCGTCCTGGCGGGTCTCGCCAAGGTGACGATCCGCCGCATGAGCCGCACCGAGCCGGCGGTGCGCATCGTGTTCTGGTTCGGCGCGTTCGCCACACTGATCTCCGCCGTGCCACTGCTGTGGACATGGCAGACACCCGAACCACGCGCACTGCTTTGGCTGCTGGGCATGGGGCTTTGCGCCACCACCGCACAGTTACTGCTCACCCGCGCCTACGCGCTGGCGCCCGCCGGACAGATCGGGCCATTCACCTACGTCTCGGTGGTGTTCGGCGCCATCTACGGCTGGCTCTTCTGGGACGAATACCTGGACACGCCCACATTCATTGGCATGCTGCTGGTGGTGCTGGCGGGCGTTCTCACCACCCGCGGTGGCCCAGGAAAACCGGCCACCCGGCCCGCAAAGGAGACCTGACATCATGGCCGACCGCATGCAGGTGGATTACCTGCTCACTTGCCAGGCAGACGAAGACGCCGACACCAAGGCCCGTGACATCGCCCTGGAGCAGACCGTGGAGCTGCCGGAAGACTGTGTCCCCGATGCCATCCGCGACCGGCTTGTGGGCCGCATCGAGCGCCTGGACCCTCTGCCCGACCACCGGTTCCACTGCACCATCAGCTTCGACAGCGCGCTGTTCGACGGCGAACTCACGCAGTTGCTCAACACGCTGTTCGGCAATATCTCCATGAAGGACGGCATCCGGCTCACGGACATCCGCTGGCCCGACAGCGTGCTGGACGCCGTTGGCGGGCCTGCCCACGGCATGGACGGCATCCGCCGGATGGCCGGAGCACCGGCGAACCAGGGGCTGCTGTGTACGGCACTCAAGCCCGTTGGGCTGAGCGCCCGCGCGCTGGCGGAGCGGGCCTACGCGTTCGCCCGCGGTGGCATGGACATCATCAAGGACGACCACGGCGTGGCCAACCAGGTGGACGCCCCCTTCGCCGACCGTCTTGCCGCCTGCCAGGAGGCTGTTACCCGCGCCAACGCGGAAACCGGCGGCAACAGCCTCTACTTCCCCAATGTCACCGCACCGTGGCCGGTGCTGGAAGAGCGCCTGCAGGCGGCGAAGGACGCCGGCTGCCAGGGCGTGCTGATCAGCCCGTGGATTACCGGGCTGGACGCCATGCGCTGGGCACGGGACCGTTTCGGCCTGGCCCTGATGGCGCATCCGGCGCTGACCGGCAGCCATTTCCGGCCGGAGCACGGGATATCGCCGGAGCTGCTGCTGGGTGACCTGTTCCGGCTGGCCGGCGCTGACGCGTCCATCTACCCCAACACGGGCGGCCGGTTCGGCTTCAGCCTGGCCACCTGTGAGGCGATCAACCACCGCCTGCGCTACGCCCTGGGCGGCCTGCCCGCCGCCGCGCCCACGCCGGGCGGAGGCATGGATGCCGCCCGCGCCCGTGGCTGGCTTGACCAGTACGGCACCGATACCATATTGCTGATTGGCGGAAGCCTGTATCAGCAGGGCGACCTCACCGCCGCAACCGAGACGCTGCGGGCAGCGATCGGGCGAACCTGAATCAACCGGAGTCACCATGGCCAGAATCGTTCGCGCAAATGACTACCGCTGGGATGTGCCGGTGAAGGAATACAAGACCGACGGCACCGGCTTTCGGGATATTCACCGGCAAACGCTGCTGGGTGAGGAGGCGGGCGAGGAACGGCTGAATTTCATTACCCGCTATTTCGAGATCCAGCCGGGCGGCTATTCCTCGCTGGAACACCACGAACACCCCCATTCAGTGGTGATCATTCGCGGCGCCGGAGAGGTTGTGCTGCACGATCGTGTGGAATCCATTGGTCTTCACGATTGCGTCTACATTGCGCCCCATCAATGGCATCAATTCCACGCCACCACCGATGAACCATTAGGGTTTCTCTGCATCGTCGACCGGGGGCGGGATCGCCCGCAGGTGCCTGACGAAAGCGACCTGGAGGCGCTGCGGGAGAATCCGGAGATCGCGAAGCGGATCAAGGTCTGATCACTCGAACTCCACGCCAACCACGGTCTGCGGCTCCGATGCACCCCAATCCGGTGGGTACCACCCTCTTTCCACGGCTCGGTGGAAGCTGCTGTGCGGCCATGCGCCGGGGTGGGCGACCAGGCCGTGCTTCACCGGGTTGTAGTGGATGTAGTCCCGATGCCGCCGGAAGTCGGTCTCGTCGCGAATGAGGTGCTCCCGGTACCGGCGCTGCCACACCGGTGCACCGCCTGCGCGGCGGGCGTATTCACCGGGAAGATCCGGCTGCGACTGGGTGAACAGCGCCTTCAGGATCTTCCATCGGCGCGGATAGTCCGCGTCGTCCGCGGGCAGCGTCCAGAGTGCGTGCAAATGGTCGGGCAGAACGACCATGGCGTCGATGCGGAACGGATGTGCCTGGTGGGTACGCCGGAGCGCGGTGCGCAGCCGCTGGACGTTGGCGTCACTGGTGAACAGCGGGAGGCGGTCGTGGGTGACGACGGTGAAGAAATACGTGCCACCCGGCACGCGGGTGCGGCAGTAACGGGACATGATCGGCCTCCTTGCCAATCGATGGTTTTTGTTTGAGGGGGAGAGGTTAGTCGATGGTGGGCGTGAACGTCCACCCGGCGGGTTACGGGGCGTTGCCGGGTTTCCACTTGATGCTGCACCCCATGCTCGGCACCTGCTCCGCATCGACTTCATTACCGGTGAGTGCGGCGGTTACTGCGGCACGCAGGTCATCCCCGGTCACCGGTACGCCATTGCCCGGGCGACTGCCGTCGAACTGACCCTGATAGACCAGTTCGCGCTCACTGTCGAAAAGGAAGAATTCGGGCGTGCAGCGCGCACCGAATGCGTGCGCCACCGACTGATCCTCGTCGTGGAGATAGGGGAAGGGATAGCCCACCCGCGCCTTCTCGCGTTTCATGGCGTCGAAGCTGTCATCGGGGTAGCGCTGGGCATCATTGGCATTGATGCCGACCACCGCCAGACCACGGGGCATGTATTCCCGGGCAAAGCTGGCCAGCTGCTGGCTGAGGTGGCGCACAAACGGGCAGTGATTGCACATGAAGATCACCAGCAGGGCGTCGTCGTCGGCGAAGTCGGTGCTTGCGACGATGTTGCCGTCGGTATCCCGAAGTCGGAACGGGGGTAGCGGCGTACCCAGTGGCATTGTCCCGGACGTCTTGGCAACCATCGTAATGGCTCCTTTGGCGGTTGAGTCGGTGGCTGTCTATGGTGGATCTGAAAGTCCACCCTACGCCGGGGCCGGGCCCAAGCCATCGCCTGTAGGGTGGACGTTTACATCCACCATCATCCACCGTTAAGCATGGCACGGACGGATGGTTTTCGCCGCCGGGAACGAAAACGGCCCGGCCATGAATCATGACCGGGCCGCCGTATTGAGGATGGAACAGCGTAGGGGCTTATTCGTCCTCTTCTTCCAACTGTGCTTCCTGCACAAGGTTGAGAAGCTTGTCGAGCATACGCTCACCACGCTCCCCCGTCATGTCGACGAAGGTCTGACGCACCGGGTGGGCGAGTTCGGCGAACGCGTCGCGCTCGTCCTGGCTCAGCTCAATGATCTCGATGTCGCTGTTTTCCTTGATGGTGTCCAGCCGATCGGTGTTGAGCTCCTGCTGCTTGTCGTGGATGTACTCAACCAGCTCCTGACGGGCTTCGTGGATGATCTCACGCTCTTCGTCAGACAGGCCGTCCCACCAGTCACGGTTACCCATGAACGTGGCGATGAACTGCGCCTGGTTGGCGAAGACCATGTAGTCCTGCACTTCGTAGAAGGCCATCTCTTCGTGGGCAAACACCGGCTGGATGTTGCCCTCGGCCTGGCCGAGCTGCAGGGCCGAGTAAAGCTCGCCGTACTCCACGGTGACCGGGTCCGCGCCGTACGCCTGGTAGGTCTCACGCAGCAGACGGTTGTCCATGGTGCGGA
>SLMR01000193.1 GCA_007133445.1 Aquisalimonas sp.
TCGCTGAATTCCTCCTCCAGCACCAGCTCCTCCAGGTCGGCCAGGGGGCGTTCCACCACTTCCAGCGGCTCCGGTTCGTCGCCGGGAACACGGTGGGGATAGAGCCCCTCTGCGAGGATGATCTGGGTGCGGTGGCCAAGGTAGGCCGGCGCGAGGCTGAGCGCCCGCAGCGGCGTCAGCCGCTCGGCGGCGTAGCCTATCTCCTCCATGATTTCCCGGTTGGCGGCCTCCAGCATGTCCTCGCCCGGTTCCACGCGGCCCTTGGGCAGACCCAGCTCGTAGCGCTCCAGGCCGACGCCGTATTCGCGGATCAGGACCAGGGTGTCGTTGTTCAGGACCGGGACGATGATGACGGCGCCGATGCGGCCGGCGCCGCGCATGCGCTCGAATTCCACCTCCACACCGTTGTCGAAGCGCAGGTCCACGGCCTCCACCCGGAAGAGCCGGGACTGGGCAACCGTGCGAGTGGACAGGATCTCGGGCTTCTTCGCCATGCGGGCCTCACGGGTTGGGACTGTGACCGGCCCAGTCTACACCCTGCGGCCCGTGTTGCGGTGCATGATGGCGAGGTCGTGGGCGGGCGTCAGTCGAGGTAACCGTGGAAGCCCATGGGGTCGTCGATGTTGCCCTCGAAGCGGATGTCCAGCTCCTGTTCCGGGTCAGGGATACCCAGGGCCATCATGCCCTGGAGCAGGTTCTCGCCGGCGTGTTCGGTGGTCACCACGGTGCTGCGGCCCGTCATGGTGCCATCCAGCAGCAGTTCTGCGTCCCCGCTGATGCGCAGCGGGCCTTCGCGGGTGGTGCTGATGTCGCCGCGCAACTCGCCGTCGGGCCCGGTATCCAGGCGCACACCGAAGCTGCCCAGCTCGACGGACTCGCCGTAGGCGGACACCGAGGCGTTATCCCAGTTGACCACGCCCTCGATCCAGGTGGGGCGCTGCCCCTGGATCTCGGCCTCGCGGATGTAGGCGTCCACGGCGCCGCCCAGGGTGGCCGGGTAGTCGCCCGTACCGACCATGCGCACCAGACTGTCCGCGCCGATGTTGGCGCGCACGTCCGCGAGCTGGATGCGTTGGCCGGTGCGGGTTGCCAGGTGGCCGGAGAAATCCCCGTCGGCGATATTGCCGCTGACATGGTAGGCGATCCGCCCCTGCCACAGCGCCGAGGTGTCCAGTCGCCAGCGCAGCTGGTCGATGCGGATGTCGTCCACCATCACCACCGCCGCTTCGCCGTCCCAGAGGGTGCCGTGGAGGCCCCAGGCGGTCAGGGGCAGCTGGCCGGACACCAGGCGGTAGGCCTGGGGTGCGGGCACCGTTACGGCCAGGGTGACCAGGAATACCACCAGCCCCAGGGCGATCAGGGCGATCCGTCGCATCATGCCGGCTCCAGTACCAGTTGCGCGTCTACGCGGCCGTCGTCGGCGCCGCGCGTTACCGTGAACTGGTCGGCGATCACGCCGTGCTCGCGCCGCAGTCGCGCGAGCCAGGTGATCAGTTCATCGAAGGCAATGTTCTCGAAGTTCACCCGGGCGCCGTTGTCGCCGGCCGGTTCCACGCGCTGGAGCACGGATGCTAGGCCGGCGTCCCGGGCGCTTTCGTCCGCCAGCGAGTAGAGTGACCGGCTGGTGGGGTCGCCCGTGGCATCCGGATCGGCCTGGCCGCGCAGGGCGTAGATCTCGCGGCGCGTCTGCTCCATCCAGTTCACCAGTTCCCGCTCCTGACGCACCTGGGTCTGCAGTTCGTCTACGGCGTTGCCGGTGGGGATCCGCAGGCCGAACACGTAGAGGATGACCACCAGCGCCCCGGCGCCGATGATCAGCACGCGGCGGTCCCGGGCAGAGAGTTGCTGCCACCACTGTTTCATGACGTCTGCCTCCGGATCAGCAGCCGCCCGTGGACCTCGTCATCCTCGGAGCGGGCCTGGCGGACCTCGGCGGTCAACGCATCTTCGTCGTCCAGGGTCTGCTTGAGGCCATCCAGCTGCTGCAGGGAGCGGGCTCGCAGCTCCAGCTCCAGCGTGTCGCCCCGCCAGCTCATGCCGCTGATGCGGAAATCGTCGTTGTCCTGCAGGTGCGGCCCGACCAGCAGCAGCGTATCCAGGAGATCCTCGCCCGCCGGGCGGTCACCGCCGCGCAGCTGCTCCACGTGGCGCTCCATGCGCTGGCGCGGTGCCGTGACCCGGCTGGCGTCCGGGAACACGTCCCGGAAGATGGACTCCACCCGGGCGTCCAGGGCATCCAGTTCCCGCTCCAGCTGCCAGCGCTCGCCCAGCAGGTGACCGGTATCAAGCACGACCCAGGCGAGCAGCAGGGCGGCGGCGGGAATCCAGGGCCGCAGCCAGGCGCGGCGATCACCGGTACTGGCATAGGGACCGGTACGCAGCTCGGGGCCGAGATCGCCGGCGACCAGGCCGGCGGCCAGGGCGTGGGCGGCGTCGCGGTCACCCGTGACCAGTTCCACGTCGGCGTGTTCCAGCTCCGGCGGGGCGGCCGCGCCCTCGATGACGATGCGCCCGGGGCCGTCGTCGCCGGCTTCCTCCAGGGCGGCGTCCAGCAGCACGGCCAGGTTCTCGGTTTCCCCGGCGAATCCCGTACCGGCGCCGGTGCGCACAAGGAAGCGCCCGCCGTCCACCACGACAGACCATTCCCCCTGCTGGTGCGGGATGGCAAGAGCGTCCGGGAGCATGCGCAGCGGCTGCAGGCCGGCGCTGTGCAGGGCGTCCAGCCAGGCCCGCATGCGGGTGTGTTCCACCACGGCCACGGGGCAACTGCCGTCGGCCTGGCGGTCGCCGGGCACGAAGTGCAGATCCTCGATGTCGCTGGTGAGCTGGTCTTCCAGGGCGAACGGGATGGCCTGAAGCAGCTTCTGCCGGCTCTGGGTCGGCACCGTCACAGAAGTCAGCAGGACCTCTTCGGTGGGCACCAGGACCACCAGGTCGCGGCCGTTACCGGCGAGTTCGTCCAGCGCGCCCTGGCCCTGCTGCTCCACGCTGCCGTCCCGGCCGATGAGGAGCCACTGGGCCTGATGTGGGGCGCCTGGCTGCAGGCGCAGGAGTCGTGTCGGATTCATGCTTCGTCCCTGGTGCCGCGCAGGCGCTCAAAATACAACGAATTCGGGTGACAGGACACTAATGCAATCAATCGAAGAACCCCTGCCGGCGGAGGATGACCTGGCCGCCGGCCTCGCCCTGCCGGTAGAGCACGCTCTCGTTGCGCAGGGTGACCCGGCCGAGATCGATCTCGCTGCGCAGCAGGAAGTAGTCACTGGCCACGCTCAGGGTGCCCTCGTCGATGTCCTGGCCGGCCAGGCTCGGGTGCGCCAGGAAGTCCTCGACGCTTTCCCAGCCGTCGTCGGGGCGGTCACCGGCCAGGCTCTCGGCGGCATCCTCGGACAGGTCCGGCACCAGGCTGCGCAGGACCGCCGGCGGGGCCGTGTTCACGTTGACGGGCGTGGGCTCCGGCAGGGCGGTGACGTAGGGTGCCACACGCTGCCAGTCCTCGTCCTCCACCTCGCGCACGAGCCGCAGCTCGGTGGCGCTGACCATGGGCCGGTTGGCAACACGGTAGGGAGGATTCAGCCGCGAGTACCAGTCGTCCCCGGCGCCGTCCGGGAAGCGCACGTCCGGGGCGATGTCGATCCAGTCCGTGGCCGCCTGCGCGAACACCGGCTCCACCTCCAGGTTGAGCAGCAGCTGGGAGAAGCGCTGCACGGCCGTTTCGTCATCGGCCCCGGGTTCCGCCACCAGGTTGTTGAGGTTGAAGCGGCCCTGCAGGTCCTCCATGCGCAGCCGCATCTGCGCGCCCTCGAACGGGGGCGGTGTCAGTTCCTCGGCCCAGAGCTCGTTGAGGTGGTCCACCGGGGTGTCTTCCTCGCGGCGCTTTTCCAGCAGCATGGACAGGGCCCAGCGCTCCACGGCGAGCGAGTAGGTGTAGGCCTGGTCGCGGGCCAGCAGGTTCTGGGTGCGCCGCACGTCCATGTGCTGGCGGGTGACCAGCTCCACCGCCAGGATGGTGACGATGGCGACCGCCAGCAGGGCCGTGAGCAGGGCCACCCCGCGCTGGTGCTGCCGCCCCGTCATTCCGCCATCTCCATCATTGGCTGCTGCCCGGTGACCGGCACCTCGACCAGGGCGATGGTGCGGGTAATGGTGTCCAGATCCTCCAGCTCCAGGGTGACTTCCACCGCCCGGGGCAGCAGCGGCGAGCCGGTGCTGGCGCCGGGGGGCGGCCAGACCTCCCGCCATTCGGTGTCCTCGTCCATGAAGCGCAGCGCGATGTCCTCGACGCGCTCCAGCAGCACCCGGTCCTGGCGGGGCGGCTCCGGCTGCTGGTCCAGCACGCCCCAGCTCAGCCGCTGCAGCTCGCCGTCCTCGACCCGGTAGGCCACCCGCTCCAGCTCACTGCGGCGCACGCCCAGCGGGTTGGAGCGGCCGGCGCGGGTGAATTCCAGGTCGGCCAGGTCCTCGAACACCATGGCGTCGCGCGGGTCGCCGAAGGGGTCGCGGATGGGGCGGGACACGGTCTGCTGCAGGTCCCGCTGCAGCAGGCTCACGGCTACCTGGATATCCGCCAGCCGTTCGGCGTGGGCGGTGACGCGGTCGCGGTTGTCGATCATCAGCATGATCCCGGAGAAGCTGACCACCGACACCACGGCGAAGATGGCCAGGGCCACCAGCAGCTCGATCAGGGTGAATCCGCGCGGCGCCGTCATTCCAGCATCTCCTCGGGGATTTCCGGCTGCGCGTCCCCGAGTTCCGGATTGCTGACCATGCCCGTGATGGTGGCCACCGGGCCGTTGTCGTCCTCGTCGCGGTAGACGGACACGTCCACGCGGCGGAAGTCCTCGTGCGGGGTGCTCTCCACCTCGAAGGCCCAGTACCATTCGGTACCGCCCAGGCGTGCCGTGCCGTCGTCGCCCTCGTCGTCCCAGAAGCGGCTGGCCTGCAGCTCCGTCATGACGTTGTCGGCCACCCACTGGGCGAAGGTGCGGTCCTGGAGATGGCGGGAGTTGGCGGTCATCTCCGAGCCCGCCTTGATCACCGCGGCCATGGCGATGCCCAGAACGGCTACCGCCACCATTACCTCAAGCAGTGTGAAGCCGCGCACCGTGGATCTCATGAATCCTCGTCCCCGTTCTCGCCCTCCCCGTGGAAGGCGATGCTGCCGTCCAGGTCGCCGGTGACGAACCACGAGGTCCGGCGGGTGCCGGGTTGCCGGACCTCAATGTCGAATGGCGTGAGTTCGCCGCTGGAGAGGATCAGGATGTGGGGGCGGCCGTTGTCATCGTCGTCGTTGTCCTCGCCGGGCTCCCGCGCGCCGGGCAGGCCTTCGGTGCTCAACTCCAGGCGCACCCCGTCGGGCAGGGTGTGCGGCCGCAGGGCGCGATCCCCCGCCAGCCCCTCGCTGCGCCATTCACCCTCTTCCAGGCGGGTGAAGCGGTAGCTGCCGTCCTCCAGGATCAACCCCAGTTCCCGGGCCTCGATCACTGCCTCGCGGCTGGCGGCTTCCAGCACTGCCGCCAGACGCCGGGCCTCGCGCTCCTCGGTGTCGTCCTGGCCGCCGATGTTGATCACCGCCATGCTGGTGATGATGCCGATCAGGACGATCACGACCAGCAACTCGATCAGCGTGAAGCCACGCTGCCCGCACCGCACCGGGTCAATCCAGGTCGCGATTGGTGATCTTCGGCTCGCCACCACGGCGGCCGTCGGGGCCGTAGGTGTAGATCATGATGCGGCCGTCGGCATCCTCCGGGTCCAGGTACTGGTACTCGTTACCCCAGGGGTCGGAGGGGACGCTGCGCATGTAGCCGCCATCCTTCCAGTCGGCCGGCTCCGGCTCGCTGGTGGGGCGCTCCACCAGCGCCTCCAGGCCCTGGTCCGTGGTGGGGTAGCGGTGGTTGTCCAGGCGGTACATCTCCAGCTGCGACTCGATGGTGCGGATGTCGTGCTCGGCGCGGGTCTCCCGGGCCTGCTCCGGGTTGCTCATGATATTGGGCACGGCAATCGCCGCCAGAATCCCGAGGATCACCACAACCACCATGATCTCGATCAGGGTGAAACCGCTCTGCGTGCGCCTGCTGGCGCTGAACTGTACTGCCGTCATTAGGCGTCCCTCGTCACGTTGTTGCCCGCCATGTCAGCTGACGAGCTGATTCAATTCAAAAATGGGCAGCAGGATGGCCGCCACGATCACCAGCACGATGGTCCCCATGGTCACGATCATGGCCGGCTCGAAAATGGCCAGGGCCGTGTCGATGAGGCTCTGGACCTCGCGCTCCTGGTTCAGAGCGCCGCGCTCCAGCATGGACTCCAGCCGTCCGCTGTTTTCGCCGCTGGCGATCAGGTGCATCAGCATGGGCGGGAATTGCCCGCTCTGCTCCAGCGCCTTGCTGATGCCGGACCCCTCCCGCACCCGCGTGGCCGCCTCGGTGACCGCCGCACGCATGGGCAGGTTGGACATCACCTGGGCGGAGATACGCATGGCCTCCAGTACCGGCACGCCGCTGCCGGCGAGGATGCTGAACGTGCGCGCAAAGCGGGCGGCGTTCACGCCGCGGGTGACGCGGCTGATCACCGGCAGGCGCAGAGCCAGGGCGTGCACCCGGTAGCGGAACGCCTCCCGGCGCATGCCGTAGCCGAAGCCGAACACCGCCAGTGCGATGGCGAGCAGCAGCCAGATGCCGTGATCCCGGAGGAAGTCGCTGAAGGCAATCAGCGCCACGGTGAGCGCCGGCAGCCCCTGGCCGATGTCGGCGAACACCTCCGTGACCTGCGGCACCACGTAGGTGAGCAGCAACACCACCACCGCGATGGCGATTACCGTGAGTACCACCGGATAGACCA
>SLMR01000292.1 GCA_007133445.1 Aquisalimonas sp.
CCATCGCGGCACGCACCGTCAATAACCGGTCGCGGCTCGCGCCGCTCCTACGGCGACGCCCAGCCACGTCACATCGACGCCGTATCCTCCCACGGCACCGAGACTGCCAACCGCTCCCGCAGGGTGTCGTCATCGATCCCGTCCAGCTCCCGCTCGCCCTCCAGCCAGGTGTCCGACGTCATCAATGCCTTGCGCACGCCACTGCCGTCCCGGGGCATGAACAGGAACACCTGCATCCCGTACGACTCGCGCCCCACGGTGGCGTCCCACTCGCGGCCCTGTTCGTCGGTGAAGCGGCGCATGGGCTTGTCTCCTCGCTGACCGGATTCCCGCATCATAATAGCCCCCGCTCGGCGAACGACACCGGTTCGCCGTCACCGACCACGAAGTGATCCAGCAGCCGGATGTCCACCACCGCCAGCGCCTCCTTGAGGCGCCGCGTAATCTGTTCGTCGGCACGGCTGGGTTCGGCGACCCCGGACGGGTGGTTGTGCGCCACGATCACCGCCGCGGCGTTCAGCGCCAGCGCGCGCCGCACCACTTCGCGCGGGTATACCGCGGCGGCGTCGATGGTGCCCTGGAACAGCTCCTCGAAGCGCAGCACCCGGTGGCGGTTGTCCAGGAACAGGCAGGCGAAGACCTCCCGCTGCTGGTGGCGCAGGCGCGCGCTGAGGAACTCCGCCGTGGCGCGCGGGCTGGTGAGTGCGCCGCCACGGTCCAGGTCCGTGGCGAGGTAGCGCCGGGCCATGGCCAGCACCGCCTGGAGCTGGGCGTACTTGGCGTCGCCCAGGCCGGGGCCGGCGCAGAACTGCTGCTGATCCGCCTCCAGCAGCCCGCGCAGGCCGCCGAAGCGGCTCAGCAGGTCCCGCGCCAGGTCCACGGCGCTGACGCCACGGCTGCCGGTGCGCAGGAAAATGGCCAGGAGTTCGGCGTCGGACAGCGCATCGGCGCCGTGTGTCAGCAGGCGTTCCCGGGGGCGTTCGCCTGCGGGCCAGTCCGTGATCGGCATGGTTGTTCTCCATCGTCCTTGAGGAAGGGCTTTTGTAGCTGCTTGCGCCGCCCGGCGCAACACCACCCCTACGCTCGGCAGGGGTGATCCCGTACACTCTTGTGCAGTGTTTCGCAGGGGGCTTCCGGCGCAACGGGAACCGGTCATGGCAGATCTGAACGGAAAACGCATTCTTCTCGGGGTGACCGGCGGCATTGCCGCCTACAAGAGCGCCGACCTGGTGCGCCGTCTGCGCGACGCCGGTGCCGACGTGCGGGTGGTGATGACTGCCGGGGCGCAGGAGTTCGTGCGGCCACTGACCTTCCAGGCGGTTTCTGGCAACCCCGTCCACACCAGCCTGCTCGACCCCGACGCCGAAGCGGCAATGGGCCACATCGAGCTGGCCCGCTGGGCCGACGCCGTGCTGATCGCCCCGGCCAGTGCCGACACCCTCGCACGGCTGGCCCACGGCCTTGCCGATGACCTGCTCACCACCCTGTGCCTTGCCACGGACGCTCCTATCGCCGTAGCCCCGGCCATGAACCGCCTCATGTGGGCGCACGCGGCCACCCGCGCGAACATGGACCTGTTGGCGCAGCGGCAGGTGACGGTCCTCGGTCCGGGGGCCGGCGATCAGGCCTGTGGCGAGACCGGTGACGGCCGCATGCTGGAGCCGTTGGAGCTGGTTGCGGCCATGGGCGGGGTCCTGCCCGAGCCCCTGCTTGCGGGGCGCCACGTGGTGATCACTGCCGGTCCCACCCGTGAGGCCATCGACCCGGTGCGCTACATCAGTAACCGCAGCTCCGGGCGCATGGGGTTCGCCGTGGCCGACGCCGCGGTGCGCTGCGGGGCGCGCGTCACCCTGGTCACCGGTCCGGTGAACCTGCCCACCCCGGCCGGTGTGGAGCGGGTGGATGTCGAGTCCGCGGAGCAGATGCATGCAGCGGTCATGCAGCACGTCGCCGACTGCGATATCTTCATCGCCTGTGCGGCGGTGGCGGACTACCGGGCGGCGACGCCGGCCGAGGCCAAGATCAAGAAACAGGCCGATACCATGGAGATCGCCCTGGTCCGCAACCCGGATATTCTGGCGGACGTCGCCGGCCGGCCGCAGCCGCCGTTCACCGTGGGCTTTGCCGCGGAGACCCACGCCATGCAGGAGCACGCCGAGGACAAGCGCCGGCGCAAGGGCCTGGACATGATTGCCGCCAACTGGGTGGGACGGCCCGGCACCGGTTTCGATGCCGAGGACAACGCCCTTGAGATCATCTGGCAAGGCGGTGGGGTGTCCCTGGGGCCGGAGCCCAAGACCCGCCTCGCGGTTGCCCTGATGGAACGGATCGCCGAGCGCTTTCACGGCGCCGGCCGGGAATGCTGAGGAGCGAGAATGACTACGGTCGATGTGCGGGTACTGGACCACCGGCTCGAGCAGGAGTGGGGCCTGCCGGATTACGCCACCGATGGCGCCGCCGGGGTGGATCTGCGTGCCTGCCTGGACGAGGACACCCTGCTGGAACCCGGGCAGACCCTGCTGGTGCCCACCGGCCTCGCCATTCACATGGGTGACCCGGGTCTGGCGGCAACCATCCTGCCGCGCTCGGGGCTCGGCCACAAGCACGGCATCGTGCTGGGGAACCTGGTGGGCCTGATCGATTCGGACTACCAGGGGCAGGTGTTCGTCTCCTGCTGGAACCGGGGTGCTAGCGCCTACACCATCCAGCCGGGCGAACGCATTGCGCAGCTGGTGTTCGTTCCGGTGGTGCGCCCGGAGCTGCGCGTGGTGGAGGCGTTCGAACAGACGCAACGAGGGGAGGGCGGATTCGGCCATTCCGGCCGCCGCTGAGATACCATGAGCGCCGGTATCGGGAGAGCAGGCAGCGAGCGCGGTGGCGTCCGCGTCACCCTCGCGACCGCGACCGTTGTCATCGTGCTGGTGGTTGCTGCCGCGTTATGGTTCGTCCGGGACGCGGCGGAACAGGCGCGGCAGGCCGAACGACAGGATATCCCGCGGGCGACCACCGGCCTGCTGGCGGCCCAGGTCGGCAGTGACGTCAAGGGTCTCAAGCGGCGGTTGAACGTGGCGGCTGAGCAGGAGGCGGTGCGTGGGGCGCTGGATGATGCCTCCGGCGACGCCATGGAAGGCGCCGTGCACAACCTGCGGCCCGCGTTTCCGGGGGCGCTGCGCCTGGCGCTGTTCCCGGCCGGCCATGACAGCACGGATCGGGACGCCGAGCCGCCGGTCGGGTATGCGCTTCTGGACATGATGCGCACGGCGGAAGCGGAAGGCGGCATCGTCGGCCCCGAGGGGCATCTGCTCGGGCGCGATGATGCCCACGTCAACCTGGTGCAGCCCGTGGGCAGCAGTGACGAGGTGATTGGCCACCTGGTGCTGACCCTGCCACCGGACTGGATGTGGGGGACGCTGGGTACCGGCGCCGCGGTGGACGGGCGGGTAGAGCTCCTGCAGAGCGACAGCGGTGCGCTGTTCAGTGAAGGTACCGGCAACGCGCCGGCGCTGGCGCACACGGCGGAGGTCCCGGGCACGGACTGGCGGGTGCGGTTCGAGCCTGCCGCTGCCGGTACGCCCTACCGGCCCCTGGCGGATCCCTGGTTCCTGACCGTGGTGGGTGTCGCGGCCGTTGCCATACTTCTGGTGATGGGCGTGACGGGGCGCGTTGTCCGCCGCCTGCGGAGTCGCGACAACCAGGCCTGGGCAGCGCTGATGCGTGACACCGTCGCTGGGACGCCGGGCAGTGGGTATGCCGCCGGCTGTGCGGAGACACAGCGGCAGCTGGATACCGCGCGAAAACAGGCGGCCGACGCCATGCAGGCACGCTCGGCCCCCTCGGCCACCTCCGGTGGCGTCACCCCGGAAGCGGCCACCGCCGATGCAGATGTCTTCGACAATGAGGAAGTGCCTGATGCCGAGAAGCAGAGTGACAGCGACAAGGAGCACGCAGTGAACGTTGATCCCAGCCTGTTTCGTGCCTACGACATTCGCGGTGTCGTGGGTCGCACGCTCTCCACCGAAGTGGTCCGGGAAATCGGCCGCAGCATCGGCAGTGAGGCCGCCGCCCGGGGTTGCACCGAGGTGGTAGTCGGGCGCGATGGTCGCCTCTCCAGCCCGGAACTGGCGGATGCGCTGATCCAGGGCCTGATGGCCACGGGCCGGCAGGTCATCGATGTCGGCCAGGTGCCCACTCCGGTGATGTATTTCGCGACGCACCACCTGGGTACCGGCACGGGGGTGGAGATCACCGGCAGCCACAATCCGCCGGACTACAACGGCATGAAGATCATGATCGGCGGCGAGACCCTCTCCGGGGACGCCATCACCGCGCTGCATCGCCGGCTGCAGTCCGGGGATCTGCACGAGGGAGAGGGCAGCATGCGCCACCAGGATGTGGCCGATGATTACATCGGCGCCATTGCCGGGGATGTCACCCTGCACCGGCCCCTGCGGGTGGTGCTGGACGCCGGCAACGGCGTGGGCGGCGACATCGCGCCGCAGGTGTTGCGGGCCATCGGGTGCGAGGTGGAGGCGCTTTACTGCGAGGTGGACGGCAACTTCCCCAACCACCATCCGGACCCCAGCGACCCGCGCAATCTGGAGGGTTTGATCCGCCTGGTCCGGCTGCAGGAGGCGGACGTGGGCCTGGCTCTGGACGGCGACGGCGACCGGCTCGGGGTGGTGGACAGCGACGGCAAGATCATCTGGGCCGATCGTCAGATGATGCTCTACGCTCGCGACGTTCTGGCCCGCAACCCGGGCGCCGATATCGTCTTCGACGTCAAGTGCTCGTCGCGACTCGCCCAGGTGATCTCCGAGAACGCGGGTGTGCCCGTGATGTGGCGGACCGGCCATTCGCTGATCAAGGCCAGGCTCAAGGAGAGCGGCGCGCCGCTGGCCGGTGAGATGAGCGGCCACATCTTCTTCAATGACCGCTGGCCCGGCTTCGACGACGGCATCTACACGGCCGCGCGGCTGCTGGAGATCCTGTCCATGGAGGGGCAGAGCAGTGCCGAGGTGTTTGCGGGTCTGCCCGAGGCGGTGAGCACGCCGGAGATCAAGGTGGATCTGGAGGAGGGCGAGCCGCCGCAGGTGATCGAGCGCCTGGTGGCTGCCGCCAGCTTCCCCGATGCCCGGGTGACCACCATCGACGGCCTGCGCGTGGATTTCCCGGACGGCTGGGGCCTGGTGCGCGCCAGCAACACCACGCCGTGCCTGGTCCTGCGCTTCGAGGGCGACGACCAGGCGGCGTTGGAGCGCATCCGTGCGAGTTTCCGCGAGCTGCTGCTGAAGGCGCGGCCGGGGCTGGAGTTGCCGTTCTGAGCGGAGCCTGGAGAGGCCGTTTGATGGTGCATCAAGATGCACCCTACGTGTGCCACGGTGCACCGCCATGCCGGGGGGCGTGGTGCCGGGAGACCCATGCCGTGCCCTTGCCGGGACCGGCCCGTCGCGGTGCACCAAGACGCACCCCGCGCGTGCCACCCGGCAACCGGGGCGTAGGGTGCATCTTGATGCACCAAAACGGCGGCTGCCACCGCTGCTTCGGCCCGACGTAAACTACCCTGCAACCCGAACCACAGGAACGCCATGACCACGCGCAAGACCCCCGAAGAAGTCGCCGAAGTCCTCACCGAAGCGCTGCCCTACATCCAGCGCTTCCACGGCAAGACCATCGTGGTGAAGTTCGGCGGCAACGCCATGGTGGACGACGAGCTCAAGCGCAGCTTCGCCCGCGACATCGTGCTGATGAAGCTGGTGGGGTTCAATCCGGTGGTGGTCCACGGTGGCGGGCCGCAGATCGGCCAGCTGCTGGAGCGGATCGGCAAGAAGACCGAGTTCGTGGACGGCATGCGGGTGACCGACGCCGAGACCATGGACGTGGTGGAGATGGTCCTCGGCGGGCTGGTCAACAAGGAGATCGTGCAGTTGCTCAATGCCCAGGGCGGGCGTGCGGTGGGGCTCACCGGCAAGGATGGCGGGCTCATTCGCGCCCGCCAGCTACGCCTGGAGGGCAAGGGCGCCGAGGCACCGGGCAGTGAGATGCCCGATATCGGCCACGTGGGCGAAGTGGCCAGCATTGATGCTTCGGTGGTGGACATGCTCGATACCGGTGAATTCATTCCGGTGATCGCCCCCATCGGTGTGGGGGACGACGGCCGCGGCTACAACATCAACGCCGACCTGGTGGCGGGCAAACTGGCCGAGGTGCTCGCGGCGGAGAAGCTGATCCTGCTCACCAACACCGCGGGCCTGCTGGACCGGGATGGAACGTTGCTCACCGGACTCGATGCCGCACGCGTGGAGGAGCTGATTGAGGATGGCACCATCCAGGGCGGCATGCTGCCGAAGATTCGCTGCGCCCTGGAGGCGGTGCAGAACGGCGTGCGCTCGGCCCACATCATCGACGGCCGGGTGACCCACGCGGTGCTGTTGGAGCTGTTCACCGACAGGGGCGTGGGTACCCTGATTCACGGGGGCGAGTGACAGCGGCCGGAGCTGTCAGCTCCCGGCGTCGTTGTCGGACTGCATCTCCCGGAACCGCTGGATGTGGTTGTTGAAGGTCTCGCGGATTTCGTCCTTGTCCGCCTGTCGCCGCTCAACGAAGTCTTTCTGGCGGTCCACCCGTGCCTGGATCTCGTCGATGCGTTCGTGGACCGGTTCGGGGTCGCCGCCGGAGAGGCGTTCCTGCTCGGCCGCCTCGTTACGCAGCCGGTCGAGCTCCTCCTGGTGACGGGCGATGCGGCTACGCGCGAGCTCGATGCTGGAGCGCAGATTCTCCATGCGTTCGTCCCTGGCATTCTCGATGGCGCCCGCGCTGGTAAAGGTGTCCCGCAGCATGCGGTC
>SLMR01000271.1 GCA_007133445.1 Aquisalimonas sp.
CCAGTTCGTGGTGAACATGCTGCGGCCTTCCGAGGACAGGCGGTAGTGCAGCACATAGCCGTTATCGGCCACGCCCATGGGGTGGCTCCGGTGGGCGCGCCACTGCCAGAGGTCGAGGAAGACGCCGTCGTCCTGCAGTTCGGCCAGGGCCTCGTCGTCGCGGATGGCGTCCCAGGAGAGGTCGGACGGGTCCTCCACGTCCCGGCTCTGGGGCAGGTACTTGCGCACGTCGCTACGGCCCATGTCATCGCCGAGTTTCGGGTGGTCGCTGACGTCGTCGCCGTCGGCTTCCGAGGTCAGGGTGCGCATGCCTTCGTGGATCAGCATCCAGCCGCCGTAGCGGTCGAAGCCGTCCACCGAGCCGTCGTCCAGCATCATGGAGATGCGGTCCTCGTAGAGTCCGTGCTCATCCGGCCCGGGCGCCCCGGAGCCGTACCGGACCCACTCGCCATCCTCGTAGCGCCAGTACTGGTGGTACCAGCTGGGGTTATCGGTCTCGTAGCGGTAGTGGAGCTGGAACTTGCTGTCGTCGAAGGTGGCAGCGACCTCCAGGCTGTCGCGGGCATCGGCGTCGGCCGGGATGTGCAGGTTGCGCTCGCGGTCGATCACCTCGCCGTCGGCCAGGGCGGCGAACGGCAGAGTGACGGCGGCTACGAGGGTCAGGCGCTGGCGGCGGGGCATGGTGGGACTCCGTTTTCAGGAACGACTCGAACGATCAGTCTACAAAGCATTCGCACGCCCGCCAATGCGGTCAGGCCCGCGGACGGCTGCCCCAAGTGGCCAGGTACAGGCCCAGCAGGATCAGGACTGCGCCGATACCGTGGTAGCCGTAAAGCCGCTCCCCCAGCAGGGGCAGAGCCAGGGCCGAGGCGAACAATGGCATCAGGTACAGGAACATGCCGGATTTCCCCGGGCCGATCACCTGCACGCCGTAGTTCCAGCCCAGGTAGGAGAGAATGGAGGGGAAGATGGCCACGTACAGGAACGCCGGCGCGTGGCTCAGCTTGGGCGTGAAGGTCACACCCGCGGACAGTTCGATCAGGTAGATCATGAAGATGAACGGCAGCGCCAGCGCCACCAGGGCGGTGAGCAGGACCACCGGATGCAGGCCCAGCGGATTGCGCCGCAGAAGGACGGAGTAGACGGCCCAGGAGACGATGGCCACCAGCATGAGCAGGTCCCCGGGCGCCAGGGTGAGGGAGAGCAGCCGTTCCAGCGAGCCCTGGGAGATGATCACCACCACGCCCGGGAGGGCGATGGCCAGGCCCAGGGCCTGTCGACGGGTCAGCTGCTCCGTGGCGCTGAGCCAGGCAGCCAGGGCGATGACCACCGGCATGGTGGCGTTGATCAGCGAGATGTTCACGGCCGTAGTGGTGACCGCCGCGCCGTAGAGCAGGGTGTTGAACAGCCCGGCACTGAGCAGCCCCAGCACCGTGAGCAGCACCACGTGCTGACGGAGCGCCGGCATGGAGCGCGCCAGATGCGGCCAGGCCAGCGGCAGCAGCAACAGCAGGGCGAACACCCAGCGCCAGAAGGACAGCGCGATGGGCGGGATCTCCCCCACCACGCCGCGCCCCACCACGGCGTTGCCGGCCCAGAACAGGACGGCCGCCGTCAGGGCGCCGCCGGCCAGCAGTTCCCTGCGGCGATCCGTGGTCACTGGCAGATGCCCTCGTCACTGATGCCGCGCCGGCACTGCAGGCGCGTGTCCACGGCTGCGAGCTGCCAGCCATCTCCCTCCGGCTCCATGCGGATGCGGTAGTCGCGTCCGGCCAGGGCGTCATCCTTCATGCCCCAGTGCAGCACCACACCCTCAGCATGGCCGTCCTCGTGGCGAAGCAGCCGGCGCGTCTGTTCCCAGATGTCCTTGCCCAGGAAACGGTTCTCCGGCAGGGCGTCGGCAACCAGGGCCAGCAACTCGGCGGGGGTGTTGGCCGTCCGTTGCTCCTCCACCAGCGCCTGGGCCGGATGTTCGTCGCGCACGGGCTGCCACTCGGTGGCCTCCGGGCTGTGGCCGAGATCCTCGGGCATGGCATCGCGCAGGGCCTGCAGCCGCGGCTGCGCCGCCAGCCCCTCGGGCTGCCACAGGGGGGCGCTGGTGCTGCGCCAGGGCGAGGGATCATCAGCTTCCGCCGGTTCCGGCGGTGGGTCCTCGCGCGACGCGCAGGCGGACACTGCCAGGCACAGCGCCACCAGGATGGCGAACCGTTGTATGCTCATGGGCGAACTCCTTCGTGCCGGCTGAGCGTGCCTGCCCCCGGGGCATCTGTCCACAGTCCGGGGTGGAATCTGTCAGACTGGCGCGGTTACCGTGAACCCGCGACTCAAGAGTGAGGCACATGAGCGACAACAAGCAGCCCTGGGCGGCTCCGATGCCGGAGCAGCAGTTCCAACTGATGCGCGACATCCTGGCCGCACCCAGCCCCATCGGCCTGGAAGGCGCCATGACCTACGGTGTGCTGAAGCCCTATTTCGACAACTTCGCGCCCAAGGACTGGCACCTGCACCAGTTCAAGGGCCACGCCGGCGTTGTGCTGGACACGCACCCGGGCCGCGATGACCTCTTCAAGGTCATGATCATCGGCCACGCCGACAAGATCCGCATGCAGGTCCGCTCCATCGGCGACGACGGCAAGATCTGGATCAATACCGACTCCTTCCTGCCCACGGTGCTCATCGGCCACGAGGTCAAGCTCTTCAGCGAGGATCCGGAGAACCCCGGCGGCTACCGGGTCATCGAGGGTGGTACTGTCGAGGCGCTGGGTGCGATCCACTTCGCCGACAACGCCGTGCGGACCGGCGAGAAGGGCGTGAAGAAGGAGCAGATCTACCTGGACCTGCAGATTCACGGCGAGAACAAGAAGCAGCAGGTGGAGAACCTGGGCGTGCGCCCCGGCGATTCCATCATCTTCGACCGCCCCATCCGCCACGGCTTCAGCCCGGACACCTTCTACGGCGCCTATCTGGACAACGGCCTGGGCTGCTTCGTCACCGCCGAGATCGCCCGGCTGATCGCCGAGGCCGGCGGCACGGAGAAGGTGCGCGTGCTCTTCGCCATGGCCACCTACGAGGAAATCGGTCGCCTGGGCAGCCGCGTCATGGCCGGTGAACTCAAGCCCGATGCGCTCATCGGTGTGGACGTCAACCACGACTACGTGGCCGCCCCCGGCATCGGCGACAAGCGTCTGCCACCGCTGGAGATGGGCAAGGGCTTCACCATGGCAGTGGGTGCCATCGTCAGCGAGCAGCTCAACCGTGTCATCGAGAGCACGGCCAGGGAACACGACATCCCGCTGCAGCGGGACATGGTGGGTGCCGACACCGGCACCGACGGCATGGCCGGCGTCCTTGCCGCCGTGGACTGCGCCGCGACGTCCATCGGCTTCCCCATCCGCAACATGCACACCATCTCGGAGACGGCCAACACCCAGGACGTGCTGGCGGCCATCCACGTGCTCACCCGGACCATTCAGGCGCTGGATGCCATGCCCGACGTCCACCGGGAGTTCCTGAACAATCACCCGCGCCTGGACCAGGCCAGCCCGCTCGGGCACCAGGGGTCGGCGAAGCCGGAGGATGACAAGGAGAAGTAGCTAGCGGCGCCCTGGTGGGCGTCCTGTTGCTGCCCTGTGGGTGAACTCGTGGGCTCCCTCGGCGTGCGGGCGCGAACCGGGTTGTATCCACTGGCACGGTGGTAGTGAACGGCAGGATAGGGGGAACCCCCGGAGTTGACGGGCGCATGAAGCGGGGGTAGCGTCCCCTTACGCGGTCGAAATGCAGCATTCCGTGACCGTGGATGGAGCCCGGGTGCGTTGCGCCGCGGGTGTGGCAGGGTCCAGGACGGACCCTCAGGAACAGACGACCAAGGATGGTCACCATGACTTTTTACCTCGCCTCTCGTGCGAGCCGGCACGCCCCCGCGTCGCCGTCTTCCCGCTTGGCCCCTGCGGGCCGCCGCCGTGTATCAGCCCTGTGGTCGTTGCTGTGCGTCGTTGTCGCCGCCGGTGTCGCCGATGATGTCGGCGCCGGGGTAACGTCCGGATTCTACGGCGGCGATGGCCCGGCCATGGCGTCCGGCTACGATCCGAACACGGCGAGCTTCGCCTGGGGGTTCTGGGGCTGGACCGCCACCTTGTCTCCCGAGCGTTGTCTCGAGCGCTATGAGGAGCGGATCAGCGAGGCCGCCGAACGGCACGCAGCGGCGGTCTCCGAGGGCCGCGCGGCCATGGTCGTGCACCAGCCCTGCACGTATGAGTTCCTTGCCGCCTATGGGGACATGCGCTGGCATAACTACGTGCGCTTCTCCCATAGCAGCGAAGGTAACCTGGCCGAGGACGGCTGGCGTGTGGGCCTGATCAACGGCGACCGCCGCCAGGCCCGCTTCGATGACCCGCCGGCGGCACCGGCCGATCCGGACAAGAACCGCGAGGCCTGCCCGCGCGCGGGCAATCCCGTGAGCATCGCCACCGGCCACAAGATCCAGCACGAGCACGACCTCCACGCCCCCGCGCCGGACTCGCTGCTGCGCTTCGCGCGGCGCCATCTCAGCGACCCCGAGTGGATCCCCGATGGCGCGCTCGGCAAGCACTGGGCGCACACCTTCGAGCGCCGCATCGACGATGATGCGAACCAGCGCGGCGCCGTGCAGGTGGTGCGCCACACCGGCAACCGCTACCGCTATCGCGACCACGGCGAGGGGCGCTGGCGCGGCGATGCCGACGTGCGCCTGGAGCTGCGCCGCACCGCCGAGGGCTGGACGCTCACCGACACCGACGCCACCCGCGAGTACTACGACGAGCACGGTCGCCTGGTGCGCATGGTCGCGCCCTCCGGCGCGGCGCTCGAGCTCGCCTACGACGACGCCGGCCACCTCGACGAGGCCCGTGATCCCGCCGGGCGCACCCTCGACTTCACCCACGACGACCGCGGGCGTCTCACCGCGCTTACCGGCCCGGACGGCACCGTGGCCTACAGCTACGATGGCGACGGCGCCCTCACCGCGGTCACCGCCCCTGACGGCAACCGCCGGCAGTACCACTACGAGGACAGCCGCCACCCGGGGGTGCTCACCGGCATTACCGATGCCAACGGGATCCGCGAGGGCAGTTGGGCGTACGACGAGCACGCCCGCGTCACTGAGAGCAGCGGTCCCGGCGGGGCGCAGCGCACCACCTTTGCCTACGAGGACGACGCCACCACAGTGACCAATCCCCTCGGCAAGGCGACCACCTACCACTTCGACACCCTCCACGGCGTTCGCCGGCTTACGGAGGTCGAGGGCCACCCCGCCCCGGGCTGCGAAGGCGCCAAGCGCCAGCTCGCCTACACATCCGAGGGCTGGCTCGCGCGCACCACCGACTGGCAGGGCAACGCCACCACCTACGCCTACAACGATCGGGGACTGGAGGTGGAGCGTGTCGAGGCCGCCGGCAGTGCCGCCGAGCGCACCATCACCACCGACTGGCATCGGGAACTGCGCCGCCCAAAGCGCATCAGCGAGCCCGAGCGCGTCACCGAGTACGCCTACGACGAGCAAGGGCGCATGCGCAAGCGTACGCGCAGCGCCGACGGCGAGACGCGCACCTGGCGCTACACGTACCACCCAGAGTCGGGGCCGGCAGCGGGTCGCATCGCCTCGAAAACCGGGCCGCGCCGCGACGTCGATGCCACCACGCGCTACGACTACGACGGCCAGGGCAACCTCGCCCGCGTCACTGACGCCCTCGGTCACATTACCGAGGTCACCGACCATGACGCCAGCGGCCGCCCCACGCGCCTGCGCGACCCCAACGGCGTTACCACGGAGCTCGCCTACGACCACCGCGGCCGGCTCACCCGCCACAGCGTCGACGGCACCACGACCCGGCTTGACTACGACCCCGCCGGCCACCTCACCGCCATCACCCGCGGCGACGGCAGCACGCTTCATCACGAGCATGACCCGGCCGGGCGACTGGTGGGTATCGCCGATGATGAGGGCAACCGCATCGACTACACCCTCGACGCCGCCGGTAACCGTGTCGAAGAGCGCATCCTCGACGACAGCGGCGAATTGCGCTACCACCGCGAGCAGACCTTCGATGCGTTGAGCCGCCTGCGCGGCGTGGTTAATGCCGAGGGCGCCACCGAGCAGTTCGACTACGACACCAACGACAACCTCACGCGCCACACCGATGCCGGCGACAATACCACCACGCAGAGCTTCGATGCCCTGGCGCGCGTGCGCGAGGTCCACGACGCCGGCAGCGGGCGCACGGAGTTCGGCTACGATGCCCAGGACCACCGCACCGCCGTCACCGACCCGCGCGGCAACACCACGCGCTACACCTACAACGGCTTCGGCGATCGCATCCGCAAGGAAAGCCCCGACACGGGCGTCACTACCTACACGGTTGATGCCGAGGGCAATCGCACCCGCAGCGAAGACGCCGAGGGAAATGTCGTCCACACCACATACGACGCCCTCGACCGCCCCACCCGCGTCCAGGCAGCCGACGACCCGTCGGTGGACGTGCGCTACCACTACGACGAGCCCGACGCCGACAACGGCATCGGCCGGCTCACCCGCACCGAGGACGCCGCGGGCACTACCCGCTACGACTACCACCCCAGCGGCCTGCTCGCCCGCGAGAGCCGTAGCACCGGCGGGCACACGTTCACGCTGCGCTACGCCTACGACGACGCCGGGCGGCTGAGCGCCCTTACCTACCCGAGCGGCGCCACCGTGCACTACCAGCGCAATCGCCAGGGGCACATCCAGCGCGTGCACCGTAGCCACGGCGACGCCGACCGCATCCTTGCCGACTTCATCACCTATGC
>SLMR01000167.1 GCA_007133445.1 Aquisalimonas sp.
ATGGACGAGTTCGTCGAGGACTATGACGGCGAGATCATCGAAATGGAGGATGAGGTCCTGGAAGCCATGCGTGAGTACACCATGGAAGTCGTGGACGAGGTCTCGGAGAACGATCCCGAGTACTCCGGCAAGGTCGGCGCGATCCTGCACGAGTTCATGGAGATGACCGGCAAGATCTGACGCTGGACCAAGCACCATCACGACGGGGCCGGCACTTGCCGGCCCCCTGCATTGCCAGCGTGACTTACCCCACGACTACGTGCCTTGCTAGCCTTCTCAGAAGTCTTGTCAGGTCTCCGAAGAAGGTTAGTGAATGCTGAACATCGTCCTCGCCCTCATTACCGTCCTTGCCCTGCTGGCAGCGGCTTACGTCCACCAGCAGCTGCCCCACCGGGTGCCGACGGTGCGGCACCTGCGCACGGCCAGGATCATCCTGATCGCCACGGGCATCGCCTTTGGCTGGGTGATGGCACGGCTCTACGGCGCCTTTACCGAGTTGAACATGGCCCTGGTGTTCCTGGCCAGCCTCGGCATGGTGCATGTACCGGCCGCGGCGATCCTGTTCGTGAAGTCGTGGAGTGTCGACGAGCGCGACTAGTGCCCTCAGGCTTCCGGCGGCGACAGCAGGAAGTGCCCCCGTGCGGTGGCGATTGTGGCTTCGCGGTCGGTCTGCCACGTTTCCACGGACACGTTGGCGATGCGCTGCCCCTGTCGCCAGACGCGACAGGCGGCGAAGGTGTCCTCCGGCTTGCCCGGCCGCAGGTAGTCGATGGAAAAGTCCACCACCCGCGGCAGCATGGATGCCTCCATGCGCCACAGCAACTCGAAGATCGCGGCGTGTTCCATGAACGCGCCAACGGCACCGCCATGCAGGGCCGGCATGGCCGGGTTACCGATGTTGTCGCGGCTGAATGCCAGCCGGAACAGCAGATCGCCGTCATCCTGCTCGTGGAAGTCGATGCCGAGCATCCGGGCATAAGGGATCAGCTCGACCAGCTGCTGGTAGTCCCGCCCCTCTCGGGCGGCGAGCACCATGTCACGGAACTCATTCACGGCTACCCTCCACCCGAAGCAGGCTGCTCATGCCCGTGCCGACGGTGACTCCGGAGTTGAGCTCGCTGACCGTCCCCTCGACGAACGCCACGGTGGCACTGCAGCGGTAGCAGCGCGCCCGCACCCGCAACCCCTCCCGCCCCACGGTGGCACGCTGATGGTCGATGCGGAGATCCAGCGGCACGACAGTTTCCTCGGCGCCAATCACTGTCAGCGCAGCGGCCCGGGTGGCCTTGTCCAGCAGGCAGGTCAGCACCCCGCCGTGGATCTGCCGCCGCCATGGATTGCCCACCAGGCCGGCATCCCAGGGCTGGTAGAGGGACACCTCCTGTCCGTCGAGGCGCTCAGTCAGGAGTCCGGGCGTCAGGGGATCATCGAGCATGGACTCCAGCCAGGCGGGGAATCGGCCGCCTGACGACCTGGCGGCGTCAATCATCGTCCGGGTCCACCGGGTCGTCCTCGCCGGATTCCACCTCAATCTGCTGCAACACGGTCGCTTCCAGGTCCGCCTGGAGTTCCAGCGGGGGCACTTCCACGCCTTCCAGCTCCGCATCCCAGGCGACCCCGACGAGCAGGTTGTCGCTCTCCATCCCGGGCAGCCATTCTTCAAGGAAGAACTCCAGCGCCACGGGTTCGGGGGCGAACTCTGCCCACTCGCCGGTGGCACAGTCACGCGCTGCCTCCTCCGATGCCCAGAATGGCATGACCATGCGCTCGTCACCTGCCGCCGACGGGGCGAGCGCCCACCCCTCCTCGTCGCTCAGCCCGAAGACCGCGCCCTGCTCCACCGCGGTCTGGAGGAACGCCGCGTAGGCCGGATCCATATCGTCAGGTCCTGCTTCCATCATCGCTGCCCTGCTCCACTGCACGGGATTCTCCGAGAGTGTACCAGCGCTGCCGAGGGGCATCAGACCTGATCCAGCAGAGACGGCGCCTGTTCCCAGATGGGCGTCGCCGCCGAAGGCAACGGCGCCAGGCCACCCGGCTCGAGCCCCAGACCCGGGGCATGGAAGTCGGAACCGCAGGACGCCGCCAGTCCGTGTCGCAACGCCAGGCCGAGGCCATCGCGGATCTGTGTGGGCGTCGTGCGCCCGGTGACGACCTCGACGGCATGGCCACCCGCATCGGCGAACGCCACAGTCAGGCGCCGCAACCAGGCGCCGGTCATCCGGTAGGCGTACGGATGGGCAAGCACGGAGCAACCACCGGCGAGCCGGATCCACTGCACGGCCGTTTCCAGGCTCACCCAGCCTGGCCGCACCCAGGCCCGCCCCTGACGACCCAGGTACCGTTTGAACGCCTGTTGCCGGTCGCGCACCACCTCCTGCGCCACCAGCCAGTCGGCGAAGTGCGCGCGTCCCGGCGGGCGACCGTTTTCCCCTTCAAGCACCGTCGCTGTCCCGGTCACGTGCCTGCGTGCCAGCTTGTCGGCGATCGCCCGCGCCCGCTGCCATCGTTGCTGCCGCTGGTAGTCCAGCCCCTGTTCCAGGACCGGGTGCTCGTGCATTCCCAGACCGACCACGTGGATCTCCCGCCCCTGCCAGAGTGTGGACAGCTCGACGCCCGGGATGACGTGCAGGGCTGTCCCCTCGGCGGCCGCGCGGGCACTGTCAACGCCGGCCATGGTGTCATGGTCGGTCACCGCCAGATGGGTCACGCCGCGACCCACTGCGCGCGCCACCAGGTCCTCGGGCGAGAGGGCGCCATCGGAGGCCGTGGTATGGGCGTGCAGATCCGGCAGGAACGGGCGAGGACTGGCTTCCGGGATTTGCATCTGACCGATGGTCCCGCGATCCTTGCGTCAAAGCAACGCGAACCTGCCACCGGATGACCCCATGCCCAGGGCCGACACCTCTGACAGCGCTCCAAGGCCACCAACCGTCTCCTGGGATCCGGAGCAGCGCCTCCTGTCCTATGCGGGTGACTGGACCTGGCAGGGTTTCGCCAGGGGCACACCGGCACTGCCCAACACGGGCACCACGAAGGAAGGCGTCCGCCTGGACACCAGTGCACTGAGCCATCTGGACACGGCCGGTGCAGTCGCACTGCAACGCCACCTGGACGAGCTGGAACGCGCCGGACGGGTCGTGGACCTGGAACACGTTGCCGCCCCTCACCGGGAACTGCTGGCGCTCGTCACCGGGCACCGGCTACCGCCGGCCGAGGCTTCGCAGCGTCAGCCCCTGCTGCATCGGCTCGGCGCCGCCACCGTAGACGCGTTCCAGCGCATGAACGCTTTTCTGAGTTTTGTGGGTGAGGTCAATGCCGATAGCCTGCCTCGCCTGCTGCGTCCGCACCGGCTGCGCTGGCGCCAGGTGGTCGGGGAAATGGAGCACGCCGGCGTACGCGCCCTGCCGATCCTTGGCCTGCTGGTGTTTCTCACCGGCGTGGTCATCGCCTATCAAGGCGGTGAGCCGCTACGCCAGTACGGCGCGACGATCTTCCTGGTGGATCTGCTGACGCTGACGATGCTGCGGGAAATGGCACCGCTGATGACTGCCATCATCGTTGCCGGGCGGACCGGGTCCGCCTTTACCGCCCAGATCGGCACCATGCGTATTACCGAGGAAGTGGACGCCCTGCGAGTCATCGGCATCACGCCCTACGAGATGCTTGTGCTCCCCAAAGTGCTGGCGCTGGTGCTCGTGATGCCGCTGCTGACCATCTTTGCTGATATCTTCGGCATGCTGGGCGGCATGGTGGTGGCCACCACCTATTTCGGGATCGGCCTGGAGGAGTTTATCCAGCGCGTCCCGGAGGCGGTGGCGGCAAGCAGCTTCTGGGTCGGCATCATCAAGGCCCCCGTATTCGCGGTCATCATCGCCATGGTGGCCTGCTACCACGGGTTCCACGTGCAGAACAGCACTGAAAGCGTGGGTCGCGCTACCACCCAGAGCGTCGTCCAGGGGATCTTTCTCGTAATTGTGGCCGACGCGGCCTTTTCCGTGGTCTTCAGCCAGCTCAATCTATGACCGATATCGCCGGGACAATGCACCCTGACCCTACGCCGGAGCAGGTCATCCGCGTGGAGGGACTGTGTACCCGGTTCGGGGATACGGTCGTTCACGAGGATCTCTGCCTGGACGTGCGGCGTGGCGAAATCCTCGGCCTGGTGGGTGGCAGTGGAACCGGCAAGACGGTCCTGTTACGCGAGATCATGTTGCTGCATTCGCCCCAGGCGGGCCACATCAGCCTGTTCGGCCAGGACGCTACCAGCATGGACCGGCACGAGCTGCGTCGTCTGCGCCGGCGGATGGGCGTGCTGTTCCAGCACGGCGCCCTGTTCACCGGGTTGTCGGTCCGGGAGAACGTAACCATGGTGATCCGCGAGCATGCACGCCTGAGCCGGGAACACTGCCGTGAACTCGCCGGCCTGAAGATCGCCCTGGCCGGCCTGCCGGCCAACGCCGCGGACAAGCGCCCGGACGCCCTGAGTGGCGGCATGGTCAAGCGGGCCGCCCTCGCCCGGGCCCTCGCCCTGGACCCGGAGTTGCTGTTCCTGGACGAGCCCACGTCCGGACTGGACCCAGTAGGCGCGGCGGCATTCGACGACTTGATCGTCGAACTCAGGGATCTTCTCGGGTTGACCGTCGTGATGATCACCCACGACCCCGAGTCGCTGCGCCAGGCCACCGACCGGGTGGCGTTCCTGGCCCACCGCAAGGTCTGGGCACTGGCGCCCATGGCGGAGTTGCTTGCAAGCAGTGACCCCACCATACGTGCATACTTCCAGGGGGCCCGCGCCCGCCCGGGTAGCGGGCCGCCATCGGCTGCAGGTGAGTGAGCATGTTCAGTCGCGTCAGTTACAGTCTCGTCGGTTTGTTCGTGATCATCCTGGGCACCGCTCTGCTCGCCGCGGGGTTGTGGTTCAGCGCGGATGTCGGGCGCGACGACGGCAAGCGCTACCTGTTGTTCCCGGACGAGCCCCTGACAGGCCTGAGCCGCAACTCCGCCGTGAAGTACCAGGGGCTGGACGTAGGCCGGGTACGCGAGCTCGGACTGGATGACGACGGTCGGGTCAGGGTGCTCATCAGCGTGGACGAGAACGCGCCGGTCTATGCCGACACCCGGGTCCGGCTGGCCAGTCAGGGGCTCACCGGACTGGGGCACCTGGAACTGGTTCCCGGCAGCCCGGAGGCGGGCCCAGCCCCCACAAATGGCTACGCGCACCCCGTGCTCGAGCCCGCGCCCTCGCTGCGTACGCGGCTGGAGCGGGCCGCCGAGGATGGCCTGGCCAGCATGGACCGGATGGCCACACGCCTGGAGCATCTGCTGAGCGAGGAGAACGTGGAGGCGCTGGCCGCCACCGTGGATCACCTTGAAAAGATCAGCGGCACGCTGGCGGAGAACTCGGAGTACATGGGGGCCACGCTCCGGGAGACGGAGCTGCTGGTCCGCGAGACGCGGGCCGTCGTGGAGGCGGCACCGGACACCCTGCGGCAGATGGAACGAACACTGGCGCGCTTCGACAGCAGTCTCGGCGAATTCGACAAGGCCGCGGGCAGTATCGACGCCCTGGCGCATTCCCTGCGTGACACCGGCGAGCGCGGCGGGGATACCCTGGAACGCATCAACCGCGAGACGTTGCCGGAGATCAACCGCCTGCTGATGGACATGCGCGGCATGACCCACACCTTCGATCGTCTCGGCCAGGATCTCTCCGATAACCCCAACCAGCTCCTGTTCGGGCCACCGCGGCGCAGCCCTGGACCCGGCGAGCGGAACTGACGAAAGATCACTTCATGACTCGACTGTTCATCATCGCCCTGTTTACCGCCAGTCTTCTCCTCACGGCCTGCGCCCCCTTTCAGCCGGTGCGGGACGAGGCCCGCAGCACCTGGGAGCTGAACCCGGAACTCACGGCGCGAACCTTCGAGCCCACCGAGGCGACCCTGTACATTGGCCGCCCCGAGGCGGTGCCCGCCCTGGCGACCAGCGACATGGCCTACCGGGAGTCCACCTACGAGCGGCGCTATTATGCGCGTAACCGCTGGGTGGACGAACCCGCCCGCCTGCTGCACCCGTTACTGGTCACCAGTGTCGAAGACACGGGGTTGTTCCGTTCGGTACTGGCCTTCGGGGGAGCGGCACCCACGGACTACCGCCTGGACAGCGAGCTTCTGGTGTTCGAGCACGATTACACCGAGCGAGACGCGGGCATGGCGCGTGTGGTGCTGCGCGCGCGGCTGGTGGACACGGACAGCGCCCGAGTGTTGGCCACCCGTCGATTCCGCGCCGAGCAGGACAGTCAGGAGGCAGGGCCCGGGCCCGGAGTTGCCGCCACCAACCGCGCCACCGCCGCTCTCATTGACGACCTCCTGGCGTGGCTGAACGAGGAAATCAGGGCGCGGTGACGCCGCGAATGGCCTCCAGGAAGTCGTCACCGTAGCGTTCCAGCTTGTGCTCACCCACGCCGTTGATGGCTGCCAGGGCCTCGTAGGTCTCCGGACGGGCGGCAACCATCTCCATCAGGGTGCTGTCGTGGAAGATCATGTACGGCGGCAGTCCCTGCTCTTCGGCGAGGCGGCGCCGGCACTCCCGCAGCGCTTCCCACAACTCGGGGCTGGCGGCGTCCATCAGGGCCTCACCCGGCTGGCGCTGCCGGCGTCGGCCGCGCGCGGGCCTGCGGTCCCGGCGCAGGGTCAGCGCCTGCTCGCCGCGGAGCACCGGGCGGCAGGCCTCGGTCAGGCGCAGGCTGCCGTAGCCATCGGTGTCTACGGTGAGCAGGCCCCGGGCCACCAGCTGCCGGAACACCGCG
>SLMR01000092.1 GCA_007133445.1 Aquisalimonas sp.
CGTCCTGGAGCTGATCGATTTCCAGATCCAGATGCAGGGTGGTGAAGGGGTAGTCCCGGAACAGGGGCAGCAGCTCCAGGAGATCGTCCCGGTGTTCGGCGAGGATCCAGTGCGGGTCGCCGAGCAGCAGTTCGGCGTCAATGCCGGCGGCCGCCAGGCGGTGCAGGAGTTCGCGCAGCCAGGCGTCCCGGCCCCGTTCGAGCTCCTCGACCTGGTCCGGCGAGAAGGAGAGCAGGACGCGGGTGACGCCAAGTTCGTGGAGTTCGTCCAGATAGTCCGGGTCGCCGTCCACGCGCTCGGCGAACCGGCCGGACGCCCAGACGTAGAACCCCATGGTGGCTTCGGTGCCCGGGCGCAGCGATGTCTGCAGGGGCGGTGTGGTGGTGGTCATGGGGCAGTCCGGGGTGGCCAGGGGCTCCAGGGGCACGCGCGCGCGCAGCCAGGTGCGTTCGCGCTCGATGCGCTCCCGGGCGCGCCCGTACCAGGTGACGCCGTTGCGCAGGGTGGTGAGCAGGTCATCGTCCATTTCAGCCCGCGCGCGCAGCGCCGATTCGCGCCAGGTCGTACGGGTGTGGCGCAGGCGATGGCCGGCGGTGTCCCGCTGGCGCGTCTCGCGCTCAAGACGGGCCAGGTCGTCACTGACATCGCCGATCATCGCCTGTCTCGCGGAGGCGAGCTGGTGCTGCAGGCGGTTCACCTCGGCATTGCGGACCTCGCGCCGCTGATTCCGGGCCTGGCCCAGAGAGAGCGGCATGTCGAACGTGATGCCGACGCTGGTTTCGTCGCCGCGATCGCGCCAGTCATCCAGGTTCTGCCCGTGGGCCACCACGAAGTTCGTGTTGACCTCGTCCAGCAGCGGGGACTGCGGGCGCTCCAGCAGCAGCGAGAGCTCCTCCTGCGTCGACTGGACGCGCGGGTCGTGGCGTTCCATGGCCTGCAGGAGTGCGTCCTCGCGGGTGCACATGGGCGTCGCGCCGGGCCAGACCGGCTCGAAGGCGGGCAGCTCACGGCCGAGCAGGCTGCCGAGCTCGCGCAGGGCAGCCCGTTTGTCGCCGCGGGCGGAATGGAGGTCGTCTTCGGCTTCGCGCAGGGCGAGGTCCACCTCGGCCAGTTCGGAGCTGCGCACGGCGCCAGCGCCGCGATCCGCCAGAGGCGCGGCGGCTTCTTCCAGCACCTCCCGCCACTCCGCGGCCAGGCGTTCCAGCCGCCAGTGCGCCCAGTAATCGGCGTAGGCCGCCCGGAACTGCGCCCGCAGCGCCTCCAGGTCGGTATCGAGCTCGCCCTGCTGCTGGATGGCGGCGCGGTCAAGCTGCTCCAGGGCGCGGCGCTGCGGTGCCTGGCCGCCGAGGATGGGGTAGCGCAGGCCCACCTGGCCGCGAAGCTGCTCGAAGCGGCGGCTCTGGTCCCGGTCGATGATCTCGTTGACGGACGCCACGTCCGCCCCGCCGAAGAGCTGCCAGCCGCCCTCGGTCTCCTGGCGCCGGCGCTGCTGGTTGATGAGGTCCACGTCGGCGCGGGACGCCATGGCCGCCGGTGCCGTGAGCAGCTCCGTCTCCAGGGTCTCGCGCTCCAGCGGCGGTGCCGCGCCGGCAGCCGGGCTGATGAGGAGGACAATGACGAGGGATGCAAACCAGCGCATGGGACTCAGTAGCGATTCCGTTTCAATACCCACCACGGCGCCATGCTGGTGTCGTTGTGGTTGGTGAGGAAGATCTCCGCCAGGGTGGCCACCGCCGCCCATAGCCGGAGTGCGAAGTTGTAGAAGGGGAACAGGAACACCATCGGCAGCAGCCGCGCATCGGTGCGCCTGCGCTCCGAGAGCCCGAGCCAGCCCACCAGGTAGAACACGAGCGTGACGCCGAGGTAGAACGTGTACACGAGCAGCAGCGTGGCCAGGATCGGAATCAGCGGCAGGGTGAAGGCCATCCACACGGTGTAGAACAGGATCACGAACGGCATCACCAACTGGAACAGCAGCCCGTACCAGATGGTCACCAGCAGGTTCGGCCAGCCCAGGATACGCGGCGAGAACGCGGCGCGGTGCTTGCGAACGTAGATGTAGAAGAGATCCCCGTCCCAGCGCAGCCGTTGCTGCAGCAGGCTGCGGAAGGTGCCGGGGACATCGGTGTGGCCCACCGCGCGGGGCTCGAACACCACGCGCCGGTTCCGGTAGCGGCCGAAGTAGCGCTTGATGCGCAGGGTGAGGTCCAGATCCTCGGCGCTGCCGGTGTCCCAGCCCCCCACGGTGGTCAGTACACTGCGCCGGAACACCCCGAATGCGCCCGAGACGTTGTTCACCACGTTGAACTCGGCCAGCCCGACCCGCGCGGAATGGATGGAGATGAGGTACTCCAGCGCCTGCAGCCGGGTGCACAGGCTCTGGGTGCGGTTGCGAACCCGCAGAGAGCCGGCCAGGGCCATGACTGTCGGGTCCCGGAAGCGGGCCACGGCCATGTCCACCATGTCGTTGTCGAACGAGGTATCCCCATCCAGGGCCATGATGATCTCGCCGCGGCTCAGGTGCAGCCCGGTATTCAGGGTGGAGACCCGGCCTCCGCGCTGCCACTTGGGGATGATCTTCAGGCGCCGCCGCGGGTAGCGTGCGGCGGTGGCCTGAAGCTGGCGCAGGGCGCGCAGCGTCTCGCCGTTCTGGCTGGCGCCGTCCACCACGGCGAGAATCTCGATCTCGCCGGGGTAGAGCTGCTCCAGCAGGGTTTCGATGGTGCCGCGGACGGCATCGCCCTCGCTGTAGCAGGTGATGACACAACTCACCAGCGGCCGGTAGTCCGCGCTCGGTGCCGGCGCGCGCTTCGGCCCGCGGAAGCGGTACAGGCAGATGCCGAGGAAGATCAGCAGATAAAGCGGCAGTTCGATGAAGAGCACGAACGGGATGAGCCGCAGCAGGACGTACCGCACCTCCCCGAGGTCGGCAGCCAGGGTGGCGAAGTAGAACAGGAGTTCGCTGGCCAGGCCATCAAGCACCGCCTGCACCCGCCATGCTCGCGTCCAGCCGCTGCATCAGTCCGCTGCCGCTGTAGTCGCCGATATCTGGCGTGTCCCGCGAAACGAGGACCTGGGCCTGGAACTCCATACCCGCCGAGCGCAGGGACTCACTGGCCTGGGTGAGCTCCTCCAGCCGTTCCAGGAACAGGCGGCTGCCTTTTGCATCCGTCTGGGGCAGCAGCAGCCAGAAGTCCTGCTCCCGGGTGCGGGTGCACAGGTCGCTGGTGCGTACGAGTTCCTGCAGCCGCTCCGCGAAGCCGTACAGCAGCATGCTCAGCCGGCCCCGGCCGAGCCCGTCGGCCAGTTCCTCGAGGTTGGTGAGCTGGATCAGCAACAGGCTGAAGTGACACGCCTCGTGGCGGCTCACGACTTGAGCTTGCCACTGCAGAACGTGCTCGAACACCGGCAGGCGCAGATACTGGTTCTGATCGAAAATGTCGGCCAGGTCACCGGCGTCCCCGTGGAGGGCCAGCATGCGGCCGTAGTCGGTGAGCCGGTAGCTTGCGATCTCCCGGACCACCAGCTCGTCGGTGGTCGAGGTATCGTTGCACACCGCGCACCGGGCGAGCACGTCCGGTTCGGCGAACATCTCGCCACAGGCACCGCAACTGTGGTTCTCCAGCGGGCGGTCGTAGTCCGTGCCGATGTGCCGCAGGCGGGTGCGGCAGTTGGGGCAGGTCATGGCGCCGCCGGTGAGGAACGTGCGCTGGCTGCCCACATGGCCGCAGGTAAAGCAGTGCAAGGCCTCGTCCCGCTGCAGCTCCAGGCTGTGGCAGGCGGGGCAGGTGTCCACGAAGACGAGGTGGGCACTGGAGCACGAGGGGCACAGCCGCAGGCGCTCCACGAGCTGCTCCCGGGCAATGGCGCCGCGGCTGCTCAGGACGTTGAGCAGGTGCAGTCCGTCGCCACCGCTCAGGCAGCGCAGCAGCGGGTAGTAGTAGAGTTCCCGTGTCTGCCAGTCGCGTACCGGGTGGAGGGGCTGGTCGCCACGCAGGAGCAGGTATGCCAGCAGCCGTTCATCGGGTGTCTCCGGGGAGGCGGTCCAGGAGGCAGTGACCTCGCCCCAGAACCCGCGGGCCCGTTCCTCGGTGGTGCCCAGGTCCGTGACGAAGGCGTCCACAAGGCTGTCCAGCTCGGCGCGTTGCGGGCTGGCGTCCAGGTCATCGGGGCGTTCCGCGAATAACGGGAAGTAGCCGTGCCGGTCGTCGGCGCGAAGCGCACGCACAGTATCCATCAGCCTCGCTGAGTCGAGGCCGACCGCAAGAAAAGCGCGGGGTGATTCGTTCGGGACCGGTTCCGGGGACAGGGCCTGGAGCGCCTGCCGATCCAGGCGACTGGCCGAAATATCCCCGAGAACCACAAGGCCCGCCCCGTGGCTCCAGCGTGTATCCGTCATCCTGGTTCTTCTCGTTCTTTCAACGGTAGGCCCACCCTACGCCGGCGAATCTAGCAGCAAACCACTCCACCAACAACGAAAATTGCTGCCCCTTCAGAGTGCGCGCAACAGCGTTGCCGGGCATCGTCACTGTTGCGTCCGGTTGGAGGATTTCAAGCTGATGAGGGCGGGAAAGGGGAGCTCAGCGGCAACCCCGGAATCCACCCCGTAGGAGCGGCGCAAGCCGCGATATTGCGGATGCCCGGTTCATGTCATCGCGGATTGTCGGTGCATCGAGATGCACCCTACGCGGGCCTCACCACCGGTGGGTGGGGTGCGTCTCGATCTATCATCAATGAACCGGCCGAATATACGGAGTGTCACAGGGGCAGGGTTCCGGCCCCGTAGGGTGCATCTCGATGCACCATAAACCCACACCACGAAACCTACACCGTGAAACTCTCCCCACACCCACACGCATCCTTCACGTTCGGGTTGCGGAACTCCAACCGGTGATTCAGCCCGTCCCGCACGAAGTCCACCTCCATGCCGTCCAGGAACGGGAGGCTCTTGCGGCTGATCACGACCTTGACGCCGTGCTGCTCGTGGACGGTGTCGTTGTCCTGCACGTCGTCGGCGTAATCCACGGTGTACATGAAACCGGAGCAACCGCTGGTACGCACACCCAGGCGCAGGCTCGAGGGCCTGCCGTTCTTGTCCGCCTGCATGCGCACGTGCCGCGCTGCCGCTTCGGTGAGCTGGATGGTCATGGGCCACTCCTTCCTGGCTGCCAATTGCCAGGGTCGGGCTGATCAGGTGCCGTCAGTAAAAGTGGTTACAGAATACATCTTATGGCGCTGAAAGGGAAGCGTACGTATAGCTCGTGTATAACGTTCTTGCCTCCTCCCCGGGCGGGAGGTGCGGTACAACCGCCGGTTGTACCTTAGAGAATCGAGGTACAGTTGTTGGCGAATCCATCCGGAACGGACGTCTGGCAAACCCAACTGCCCGTGGGGACTGTGGCGTCATCGTTCACGCCGAACGTGTAGCGTACGCGTTGATCACGCAGGTTCATGTTGGCCTGCGTCGCCGCGCCGTTGGTTCGACGCTCGCCGAAGGTGTACTCGATCCAGAACTCCGGCTCGCCGCTCCAGCCGCTGGTGTCCGTGATCACGCCGTGCTGCCCGTCCAGACGCCAGCCGAGCTGTTCCCGTGCTGCCTCCAGATCCGGCTCGATCTGTCGCCCGAGAAGGATGTGTGTCTGGATGCCGGGTCGGGTTCCGGCCAGCAGGGTATGTGCCTCCGAGAACTGTGCCCGTGCGACGTAGCGTTCGTACTGTGGAATGGCAATGCTGGCAAGGATTCCGATGACGGCGACGACAATCATCAGTTCGATGAGAGTGAAACCCTTTGTTGTGTTCATTCTCTTGTGCCCACCGAGTGGACCGGCCCGGAAGGGGCGGTTACGGCCTGAGTATAGCGAGTATTCCGCGGGAGACTAGGGCGTGATGCGGTCCGTGGCGCGGAGGTCCCACTGCTGGAGGTCGGGCACGAAGCCGTTCTCGATCTCGCCGTCGATGGTGGACCGGTGCCTGGGCTGGCGGCCCAGCAGGCGATACAGGTCGGCGAAGTCCTCCACGTGGACGGCGTCGAAGGTGACTCCGCAGACGCCGCGGCGCACGTAGGCCACACGACCGACCAGGGTCAGGGAGAGCAGGGCATCGTGTTCCGCCTGCAGCACGAGTATGGCCCGCTCCTGTTCACGCAGGCCGTGGTCCAGGCATTCCAGGCTGGCGCCGCGCAGGGAGAGGTCGCGAGTGACGACGCGGATCTCCGGCCGGGCATTCACGATCAGCCGTCCAGGGAGTCCCATGCGGAAACGGTGGTTCTGCCTGTCCCGCATGATTGGCGTTCTCCGTGGCCGGGTCATCTGGCAAGAATAGTTGCTGATCCGGGCGCACGATACCTGCGGGGGCATTTGGGCAAAGCCTTCGGCTGGGATGCCGCGCTGCACAGTGCGCCCGAGGTCCAGGTGGGCTGTGTCGCGTCCGGTAGTGACGTTTGTGGTCAGTTGCCGTCGCGACACTGCTCCAGGCCGCCGGAATCATGTATCTCGTCGCTGGCCCCCGGTGACGCCTGATACGTTGAGCGCCAGCGGACGGCCAGCAAGATGATGCCGCTCAGCAGCAGTCCGGCGGCGATCAGTTCTACCGATTCCTCCAGCAGGTGATCGACCAGCAGGTAGCCCGGGGTAAAGTAGAAGTCCGGGTCGTCTTCCAGGGCTTGTTCCGATCGCTCGAAGACCCGGGACCACGCGGGCAGAGGTTGCAGGTGCAGAGCGTCGATGAGCCAGTGGCCGAGGCGGTCCTGCCATTCCGCGACCCGCCGCCAGGCCGAGCCGAA
>SLMR01000362.1 GCA_007133445.1 Aquisalimonas sp.
CGCGAGCAGTCCGGCACGTGGAAGCGCTGGAACGCCTCGGTCTCGATGTCCACGTCGCCGTCCGGCCCGAGGGCGGGGGCGCCCAGGTTCCAGCCGGGATTCCGGGCGAGCAGTTCCTCCTGAAGGGTATCGCGCGTCATTCGGTGCCCGCAGTCCAGGCAGAGCACCACGTCCAGGCGCCCGTGCAGATCCGTAACGCGGGTGCTGCCGGCGCGCTGGTGCAGCCCGTCCACGTTCTGGGTGATCAGCCAGTGCGCCAGCCCCGCACGCTCCAGCCGTGCCAGGGCGTCATGGCCTGCGTTGGGGCGAGCACCGCGCATCTGCGCCCAGCCCACCATGCTGCGGGCCCAGTAGCGCCGGCGAGCGTGCTCGCTGCGCACGAACTCCCGGTACTGGATCGGCGGTCGCCGCTTCCAGTCACCACCGGCGTCCCGGTAGTCCGGAATGCCCGACTCGGTACTCACGCCGGCGCCGGTGAGCAGCACCATGCGGCGACTGGCGGACGCCGCGGCAATCAAACCGTCCAGGGGGCGCGCGGGAGCCGTCGCCGGTGCAGTCATGGGCAGCATCTCCTGTAACATGGCGTCAGTGCCTGGCAGCCGGGCGTTGCACACCCTTGACCAGTTCCTCGTCCTCGCGTTCCCAGGGGGGCAGGGGCGTGAACTCCTCCACCAGGAAGTCAACGAAGGCGCGCACCTTCAGCGACAGGTGACGCCCCTGGGGGAACAGCACGTAATACGCGGAGCTCTCCTGCGTGTACTCCGGGAGAAGCTGCACCAGCTCGCCGCTGCGGATGTGGGGTGCAACCAGCCAGGTGGACAGGCGCGCCAGGCCCACGCCAGCCACCGCCGCCTCGAACAGGGCGCTGGCGGTATTGGAGTGAAAGTTGCCATTGACGTGAATGACCCGGCGGCTGCCGTCTTCGTGTTCGAACTCCCAGTCGTTGAAGCGGGAGACATTGTAGAGCGTGAGGCAGTTGTGCTGGAGCAGCTCCTCCGGTGTCCGCGGTTCACCGTGGCGCCGCAGGTAGTCCGGCGACGCGACGATGATGCGACGGTTGACCGCGATCTTGCGGGCGACCAGGGAGGGGTCCTCAACCTGCTCCTGGAGCATGATGGCAGCGTCGATGCCTTCCTCCACCAGGTCCACGCGCCGGTCGGTGAGTTCGTACTCCATGTTCAGGTCGGGGTTGAGTTCGAGAAAGCGGCGCAGCCGCGGAATGACCTCACGCCGGGAGAACGCGGCGGTGCCGGTCACACGCAGCGTGCCGCGGACCTTGTCCTGCAGGGAGCTGACGGCTTCCTCGGCTTCCTCGATCTCGCGCATGATCCGCGAACAGCGGTCGTAGAAGTCGCGCCCCACTTCAGTGAGGCTGATGCGGCGCGTGGTCCGGTTGAACAGACGGGCGCCCAGGCGATCCTCCAGACGGCGGATCTGCTTGCTGATGGCCGATGGCGTCATGTCCAGCGTCCGGGCCGCCGCCGAGAAACTGCCGTCGTCAACGCAGCGGACGAATATCATCATCTCCGACGCACGATCCATGAGTGCCCTCCTCCACTGATCCTGTGCCGCAATGGTCGCATGAAATCTGTTCCATACAGGAAAAACTGTTGTGATAAAGACCGGTTTGTCTATACCTCTCCGGTGCGTTATGCTGCTCCGCAACATCAACGGTGAAACGCCCACCGGGTCGGGAGGTCATCATGCAGTACCGCAATCCGTTCCGCCGTGACCGTCAGCAACCGCGTGCCGCCAAGCCGGCCGCCGCCACCGACGTGCTGGACACTATGCCGGGCCTCCGCGAGGAAGTTGCCCGCTTCAATGGCCAGAACACCCTGCAGCAGGCGATCCGCATCTGCGCCGGCCGCGACCCCCACGGACTGGGCTAGCATCGTTTCATTGTTCTCCTCCTCCTTCGTAGCACATTCTACGAAGTTTCAACGGGCCGCTCGGCCCGTTTTTTTTTGTCCGGATTCCGGCTCTCACGGCCTGCGCCGGCGAACACCGCCGTTCCAGCTCAATCTAGTCCCATGGGGCATAGAGCATTTTCCCCGCAAACGGATGATTTCCCGGCCAATAGTCATCACCATGCACAGGTGTAGGGAACCAAACAGCCCGAGCAGATGTAGGCCTTGATTCGGGGTCTTTTTCACAAGTCTGACATCGGGCAACCCGCCCCTCTAGGCAGGGGCATCCAGGCCGGGTAGAGTCCGCGCAACTTTCCGGGATGACCGGGCCGTACGCTACGTGCAACCAGTGTTTTCACCATGTCAACTCCAAGGAGGCCGTCATGCAGCAGCAGCATCTTTCGCATCACACCCCGGCGGCCAAGCAGCCGCATCTCGCCCAAGTGCGCCTGGAGGCCGACATGCTCCGCGGCGCGGTCCTTGCCGCCGCAGTCCGCGGTACGGTGCGCGGCATCCGTGCGCTGAACGCGCGCATCCGCCACAAGGCCGCCTGAGCGAGCAGGCACCCGCCGGCAATGGCAACGTCTGGCTGAAACCGCGACGGCACCAGCCCGTCGCGGTCTCCGTTAATGCTGTAGCTGCCGCAGTTCCTGGCGCAGCTCCAGCAGCAATGCATCCCCGCCGAAGGATTCCCACTCCTCGTCGTCCAGGTCCTCCTGCAGGGTCTCCACCAGTTCGATGCGCTCTAAAACGGCACAACGGCGCTCCAGCACCCGCTGATGAGCGGCGCGGTGGCGCGGGGTTACCTCGAGCCCACGGGCCTCGGCCTGCTCGCGAATCGTGGGCCACTCATCGGCCACCACTTCGGCGGCACGCTCCTCGCACCCCGCATCGATCTCCTCGAGTGCTGCATCCAGCCCCCCATGGGCCGCCAGAGGGAGTCCCAGGCCGGTAATGAGGGCAAGCATGCGGCCGATCCCGCTCACGACCGCACCCGTTGCGGGTGCGCTTTCCGCGCATGCTCGAGCTTGGGCGCGATCACGAACTGACAGTAGGGCTGCAGCGCGTTGCGCTGGAAGAAGTCCTGATGTTCGGCCTCTGCCGGCCAGAAGCGCGCGCCGGGCTCGATGGTGGTGACGACCGGCGCCTTCCAGACCCCGCTGTTCTCCTGTGCCTGCACGGCCTCCCGCGCGATCTCTTCCTGCGCCTGATCCTGGGGCATGATGGCGGAGCGGTACTGGGGGCCGACGTCGTTGCCCTGGCGGTTGAGCTGCGTCGGGTCGTGGATGGTGAAGAAGATGTCGAGCAGCTCTCGATACCCCACCACGGACGGGTCGAAGCGCAGCCGCACCACCTCGGCATGGCCGGTGGCGCCGCTGCAGACCTGCGCGTAGGTGGGGTTCTCCCGTTGCCCCCCGGCATAACCGGAGGTGACCTCGTGGACGCCGGCGACTTCCGCAAACACCGCCTCCAGGCACCAGAAGCAGCCGCCGCCAAGCACGGCGGTCTCCAGGGAATCGTTCATGTCTTGCTCCTGTGGAATGGCACGTCTGAGGTGAGGACCACACCGGCGCCTGACGGTTCCCGTCAGCCGGCGAGGGCCCAGGGGCCCTGGCCAGCACCGCTGACGCGACCTTCGGCACGCAGCTTCTCCAGGTGCGCCTGGACGGAGCCCCGGGCCACCCGCTGCAGCGGCTCCGGTACATGGGTGTAGATGCGCGCGACCATGTCATTGATCAGCGCATCGCCCGCAGCCAGGGCGTCCAGCACCATGCGCTCGCGCTCCAGGCGATGATCAATGATGGCCTGGAACACGTCCCGGGCCGGGCGCAACATCCGCCCGTGCCCTGGCGCGATGGCGTCGATCTCCATGTCCCGCAGCCGTGCCAGCGTCTCCAGGTACTGCTGCATGTCGCCATCCGGCGGACTGATGACGACAGTATTGCTATCCATCACCACGTCTCCGGCCAGCAGAATGCGCTCATTCTCCAGCAGAAAGCACAGATGATCGGCGGCGTGCCCCGGGGCATGCAGACAGTGCAGGGTGAAATCGTCGCCGTCCAGGCGATCGCCCTCATCCAGGTCCTGATCCGCGGCCAGCGCCTGATCACGGATACCCTGCAGATCGGTCGGATGCGCCATGACGGAGGCGCCGGTGATCTCCTGCAGCCGACGCGCTCCCGGTGAGTGATCCGGGTGCGCGTGGGTGATCAGGATGGCGCGGATCCGCCCTCCACCGGCCGCGACAACAGCATCCAGATGCTCCGCGTCGTCGGGCCCCGGATCCACCACCACCTTGTCCTGGCCTCCCACGATCCAGGTGTTGGTACCCGGCCCCGTCATCATGCCGGGATTGGGGGCCGTGATCCGGGCCAGCACCGGGCTGAACCGGTGCAGTTCACCGACGACCACGCGTTCACCCTGCGGTTGATTCTCGCTCATGGGTGGAGGATACCGTGGCAATGCGCCAGGAGCCATGCGGTCCCCTGCCGGCGGCCTGACCCGTCGCGCCCGATCAATGGTATAACCGCGGGGGGACAGCAAACGATGGCAACTCCATGGCGACCCGACCAGCCGACGCGTCCACTCTCTACTTCGTCAACCCAAGCGCCGGCGCCGGCCGCGCCGGGCAGTTCTGGGACCGCTGCCATAGGGCCCGGTCCGCGCGGGATGCGATCCGCACCACGTCGGCGGCGGACAGCACCAGCCAGCTCCGCGCGCGGCTGGATCAGGGCGCACGGCGGATCGTCGCCGTGGGCGGTGACGGTACCTTTCACATGCTGGTCAACGAGATCCTGGCCCGAGGCCTGGGCGACCAGGTGGAGATCGGCCTGATTCCAGTAGGCACGGGCTCCGATGTGGGCCGCACGCTGCGTCTGCCCCGTAATCCCCGCCACGCCATGGCGGCGATGGACCACGGGCGCGCCCGCAGCATCGATGCCCTGCGCGTGGAACTCGATGGCGAAGTCCGCTACGCCGCCAACATCGGCTCCATGGGGCTCTCGGGCGAAGTGGCGCAGGACGTCAACCGCCACCGGCGACACGGCCGGCTGGGTTACCTGATGGCCGCACTCCGCCACCTGCTCGGTGACCGCCCCCGGCCGTGCAGCGTCACGGTGGACGGCACGCCGTGGCATGACGGCCCGGCATGGCTGGTGGCACTGGCCAACGGCCCGCGCTTTGCCCGCGGCATGCGCATCGCCCCCGCCGCACGCATGGACGACGGCCTGCTGGACTGCGTGGCGGTCAGCGGGGCGTCACCTTGGGCACTGCTGCCCTGGGTGCCGGCGCTGTACCTGGGCCGGCATCTGGGGTCGCCCTACATCTCCGTCACGCGGGGCACCTCGGTGCATGTTGCCACCACCGACGGTACGGCCTGGGCCACGGAACTGGACGGTGAACCCTACCGCGCGCGGGAGTTGCGGGCGACGATCCTGCCCCGGGCGCTGCGCGTCCTGGCGCTCCCGGATTGACGCCACGGCCCCGCCACCCCGAGACTTGAGGGTGCCTGCAGCCGTCCGCGGGACAGTCCATGGCAACCCATCAGCCACACCGACGCCGCTTCCTGCGCCTGCTCGGCCACGCCCTGGGAGGCGCCGCCGCCACCCGCGCCCTGCCGGGCGTCACCGCGGCACTGCTGGCCGGAGCGCCCGCCCGGCTGGTCGCGGATGACCTGCACCGACGCGCACTGCCCGGGAACGACGAGACGATTCCGGCCGTCGGCCTGGGCACCTACGTCACCTTCAACGTCGGCCCGGACGAGGCCATGCGCGAGCAGCTCACGGAGGTCCTGCAGATCTTCTTCGACATGGGCGGCGGCATGATTGACTCCTCGCCCATGTACGGCACCGCCGAGGAGGTGCTCGGGGACTGCCTGGGGCGGCTGGATGACACCGCCGGCATGTTCTCCGCCACCAAGGTATGGACGCGCAGCACCGCCGAAGGCCGCGAGCAGATCGACGACTCCCTGTCCCTCTGGGGCATCGACCGCTTCGATCTCATGCAGGTGCACAACCTGGTGAACTGGCAGGAGCATCTGGAAACCATGCGCCAGCGCCGGGACGGCGGTGACATCCACTACCTGGGCATCACCACGTCCCACGGCCGCCGCCACGGCGAACTCGAGGGCATCATGCGCGACGAACCCCTGGATTTCGTCCAGCTCACCTACAACATACTCGACCGCGAGGTCGAAGACCGCCTGCTGCCCCTGGCCCGGGAACGGGGCATCGCGGTGATCGCCAACCGGCCGTTCCGGCGCGGCGCGCTGTTCGACCGCGTCGACGGCAGGCCTCTACCCGACTGGGCCGGCGAGTACGCCATCGACAACTGGGCGCAGTTCTTTCTCAAGTTCATCATCTCGCACCCGGACGTCACCTGCGCCATTCCCGCGACCTCCCGGCCGGAGCACATGCGCGAGAACATGGGCGCCATGCGCGGTCCGCTGCCCGATGCGGACACGCGCCGCGCCATGGTCGACTACCTGGAAGACCTGTGATGCTGCCTTATTCGCTGGATGTCTACTTCAGCGTTATCGCCGGCATGAACGCAGATGTCTGGTGGGCGGCCATGCTCGCCGTGCTCGCGGCCGTGGTGATCCTGCTGTCGGTCGCGGAGGAGCGCCGCGGTTGGGTTGCGCGCCTGGCCGCACTGGCCATTGCCGGGGGCTGGCTGACCACCGGCACGATCTTCTACGGCGACCGGCTCGAGCCCCTGTTCTTCGGCGCCCCATGGTTCCAGTGGGCGTACACCGCCCAGGCCGGATTGCTGGCGCTGGCGGCTCTCGCCCTGCCACAAGGCCTGCCGCGGGGGTCACCACCGGCGGTGTGGTCAACG
>SLMR01000261.1 GCA_007133445.1 Aquisalimonas sp.
CACCCGGCCGGGATCACCCGCCGTGGCGTCCCATGCCGTGCTCCTCCATCGCCCCCCGGATCTCGTCCAGGCTGCTGGGGTCATCGATGGTGGACGGTACCGGCACGTCGGATTCCGTGGACAACTGCCGGATGCTCTTGCGCAGGATCTTGCCCGAGCGTGTCTTGGGCAGTTTCTGCACAATGGCCACCTGGCGCAGGCAGGCAAAGGCACCGATGTTGCGCCGGACCATCTCCACCAGGTCCTGCTCCAGGGTGGCGTGATCAAGCTCGGCGCCGTCCTTGAGCACCACGAAGCCGAAGGGCATCTCCCCCTTCATCTCGTCGGCGATGCCCACCACGGCGCATTCCGCCACGGCATCGTGGCCGCCGATGATCTCTTCCATCTCGCCGGTGGACAGTCGGTGCCCGGCCACGTTGATGACGTCATCCATGCGGCCCATGACGAACAGATAGCCGTCCTCGTCGATGTAGCCGCCGTCGGAGGTGTCGTAGTAGCCCGGGAATCGCTCCAGATACGAAGAACGGAAGCGCGCGTCGTCGTTCCACAGGGTGGGCAGACAGCCCGGGGGCAGCGGGAGGCGGATGGCGATGTGGCCCTGTTCGCCGCGTCCCAGCGGTTCACCCATGGGGTCGAGAATTTCCACCTGATAGCCCGGACTGGGGAAGGTGGCGGAACCGGGCTTCTCCGGATGCGGCTCCAGGCCCATGGGGTTGGAGGCGATGGGCCAGCCGGTCTCGGTCTGCCACCAGTGATCGATCACCGGACGATCCCCGCTGATGCGCTTGAGCCAGTCGTAGGTGGGCGGGTCCAGGCGCTCGCCGGCCAGGAACAGGCTTTTCAGGCAGCTCAGGTCGTAGTCCGCCATGTGCCGGGCGTCCGGGTCTTCCTTCTTGACCGCCCGGAAGGCCGTAGGGGCCGTGAAGAAGGTTTTCACCCGGTGTTCGGAGATGACGCGCCAGAAAGCGCCGGCGTCCGGGGTCTTCACCGGCTTGCCCTCGTAGACCACGGAGGTCAGGCCGCGCACCAGCGGCCCGTAGACGATGTAGGAATGGCCCACCACCCAGCCCACGTCGGAGGCCGTCCAGAACACCTCCCCGGGGTGCAGGTCGTAGACGGCGCCGAGGCTGAAGTTCAATGCCACGGCGTAGCCGCCCGTGTCACGCATTACCCCCTTGGGTTTCCCGGTGGTCCCGGAAGTATGCAGGATGTAGAGCGGGTGGGTGGCCTCCACGGGCACCGGCTCCGCCGGGCTGGCACCAGCCATGAGCGTGTCCCAGTCGTGATCGCGCCCGGCCTGCAGTTCGGCTTCTGCCTGCGGGCGCGCCTTGACCACCACGGCGTCGGGCTTGTGTTCGGCCTGGCGGATGGCCTCGTCCACCAGCGGCTTGTACGGGATCACCTTCGAGAATTCCATGCCGCAGCTCGCCGTGAGCAGGGCCTTGGGTGCGGCGTCGTCAATGCGCACCGCCAGTTCGTGGGGCGCGAAGCCGCCAAAGACCACCGCGTGGGGCGCCCCCAGGCGCGCGCAGGCGAGCATGGCGATCACCGCCTCCGGGATCATGGGCATGTAGATCACCACTCGGTCCCCCTTGCCCACGCCCAGGTCCCGCAGGGCGCCGGCGCAGGTGGCCACGGCATCGCGCAGCTCGCGGTAAGTGTAGCGCTGCTGGCTGCTGGTCACGGGCGAGTCGTGGATGATGGCGGTCTGGTCGCCACGGCCCTGGTTGACGTGGTGATCCAGCGCCAGGTGCGCCATGTTCAGCTCGCCGCCCCGGAACCAGCGGTAGAAGCCCTGGTCGTCCTGGCCGACGATCTCCGTGGGGTCCCGGAACCAGTCCAGCTGCGCTGCCTGTTCGCGCCAGAAGCCGTCCGGGTCGTCGATGGAGCGCTGGTAGGTCGCGGCGTAGCTCATTGGTCTCTCCTCCCTGGCATGAGGCGCACGGGTGTGGCCCCGTTCGTTCTCGTTATACCGGCCGGCGCGGCCGGCACGGACATCTGGCCATTGCGCTGACAAGATGCGTACTATCCGTAACGTACCACTCTTCAAGCTGGTGAGCAGCGTTCCGTGGTTGACAGGATATGAACTGGAGGCACGCGTGACACAACGCATGATTGTGACCGGAGGTGGCAGTGGCCTGGGGCGGGCCATCTGCCAGGAGCTTGCACGGCGCGGCGTGGAGGTGATTGCCGTCGGGCGCCGCCGGGAGGCGCTGGACCGCACCTGCGCCCTGGACCCGAAGAAGATCAGCCGGGTGTCCGCCGATCTGGCCACGCCGGAGGGCCGGGATGAAGTGGTCAAGGCCGTCGGCGATGAACCGCTCGCCGGGATCGTCCACAACGCGGGGGTGCTCGAGCCCATCGGGCCGCTGGCGGGCGTGCGGCTCGAGGACTGGCGTCACGCCCAGGCGGTCAACGTGGAAGCGCCGCTGTTCCTGACCCAGGCCCTGCTGCCCAACCTCCAGGGCGGGCGGGTGCTGCACATGTCCTCCGGCGCCGCCCATCAGGGGTATCCCGGCTGGGGCAGCTACTGCACCAGCAAGGCGGCACTTTTCATGATCTACCGGATACTCAGCCAGGAACTGGCCGACCGCGACATCGCCGTGGGGAGCGTTCGGCCCGGAGTGGTGGACACCGACATGCAGGCGCTGATCCGCGAGCAGCCCCCGGAGCGCTTCCCCATGGTGCAACGGTTCATGGATCTGCACGCCACCGGCCAGCTTGAGAGTCCGGCCGAGGTGGCAGGGTTCACCGCCTGGTTGCTGCTGGATGTGGAGCCGGAGCAGTTCAGCGCCGAAGAATGGTCCTTCACGGAGCCGGCCCACCGGGAGCAGTGGGGTGGCTGAGACGGGCGCGTACACGCCCCGGCGCGTGCCGCGGGCCGAGACCTGGTGGTTGCGCGGCGTGCGGCACCGGGTCTGGTGCTGGGGGCCGGATGGCGGGCGCCCGCTGGTACTGCTGCACGGCTGGATGGATACCGGTCAGACCTGGCAGTTCCTGGTGGATGCGCTCGCCTCGGAGCGGCGGGTGATCGCACCGGACTGGCGCGGCTTCGGTGATTCCGAGTGGGTGCTAGGCGGCTACTACTTCCCCGACTACCTGGCCGACCTGGATGCCCTGCTGGAGCGTGTTGGTGGCGAGCCGGTGGATCTGGTGGGCCACAGCATGGGCGGCAACGTGGCGGGCCTCTACGCCGGCGTGCGGCCCACGCGAATCCGGCGGCTGGCGCTGGTCGAGGGGTTCGGTGCCCGCGCGCGTGACGCCTCCGAGGCCCCGGAGAACTACGCCCGCTGGCTGGATCACTGGCAGACGCCACCGGCGCTGCACGAGCCGGATTCCCTGGAGAACTTCGCCGGGCGGCTGCAGCTACGGCATCCGCATCTCACCAACGAGCGTGCCCTGTTCGTGGCCGCCGCCTGGCTGCGCCCCGAGGGCGACGGCTGGCAGATCCGGGCGGACCCGGGCCACAAGCGCCGCAACCCGGTGCTCTACCGGCTGGAAGAGGCCGAGGCGTGCTGGCGGTGCATTACCGCGCCGGCCCTGTGGGTGGTGGGGAACGATTCCCGCACCCTGTCCTGGTTCGGCGGGGAAGAGGAACTGAAGCGCAGGCGGGAGATCATCGGTGCCGAGGAGGTGCGGATCGACCGAGCAGGGCACATGATCCACCACGATCAGCCGGAGGCGCTGGCGGGCAGTCTGGAGACGTTTCTCGATGCCGTGGAAGCGCCGGCGCGCTGTTGTGACTGACCGGGCCGGGCGAATTCAGCTCTTGCCGTAATCGTTCTTCATTACGTCCATCCAGCGCCGGTGCTTCTCGAATGCCTCCCGGCGCCAGCGCTCCACCTGTTCCCGGGAGTGCTCCTCCAGGATCTGCTTGTCCGTGTAGGAGCGGGGATCCAGTTCCTGGTCGGTGTCCTGATTCTTATCGCTCATCGGCGACCTCGTCGACGGATTGAAAACGCCCGGCAGTATAACCGATCTCTCCCGCGCCCGTGTTATGCTCGCCCACCCGTAGCACGACACGCCAAGTCAGCCATGACCGCCCAGCACGACCACGAACTCGACGTCACCGGCCTCGATTGCCCGTTGCCCATTCTGCGCACCAAGCGCGAACTGGTGCGCATGGATACCGGGCAGGTGCTGCGCGTGCTGGCGACGGACCCCCACTCGGTGGTGGACTTCCTCGCCTTTACGGAGAAGACTCCCAACCGCATGGTCGACTACTGGGACAGCGAGGGCGTCTACACCTTCCTGGTGGAGAAGGGCGAGTAGCGGAGCAGCCGGTGCCGCGAGGCCCTAAAGGCCACGCCCTCGCAGCACCCGCTCCAGCACCGTCTCGATGCCCAGCGTGATGCGCTTGCTCATGGGCTGCTTGCGGCTGTAGGTGACCTCGAAGACGTCGGCATCCTCGGCCTTGGCCATGAGCAGGTCATCGCTGGTCTGCAGGCCGTCGACGAGCTTGAGCTCCAGGGCCTGCTCGCCATACCAGTGATCGCCATTGGCCACTGTCTCCAGGTCCAGCGTCGGCCGGTACCGGTGTACGAAGCGCTTGAACAGCCCGTGAGTCTCCTCAAGTTCGTGCTGGAACTTGCGCCGGCCGGCGTGGGTGTTCTCCCCCAGGGTGGTGAGGGTGCGCTTGTGCTCGCCGGCGGTGTGCAGTTCCACATCCACGTCGTGGCGCTTGAGGAAGCGGTGGAAGTTCGGCAGCTGGGCCACCACGCCGATGGAGCCCAGCACGGCGAATGGAGCGGCGACAATGCGATCCGCCACGCAGGCCATGAGGTAGCCGCCGCTGGCGGCGACCCGATCCACGGCAGCGGTCAGGTGGATGCCGCGCTCGCGCAGGCGCGTGAGCTGCGAGGCCGCGAGACCGTAGCTGTGCACCAGCCCGCCGGGGCTCTCCAGGCACAGGATGACTTCGTCCCTGCCGGGCCGGGCCAGCGTCAGCACGGCGGTGATTTCCTCGCGCAGGTTCTCCACCCGGGAGGCGCGGATGTCGCCCTCGAAGCGCAGGACGTAGACACGTTCCCGGTCGTCGCCGCCCGCCGCGGGTTTCTTCTGCTTCTTCCCGGTTTTTTCCGAGCGCTTCAGCCGGCGCAGGACTTTCCGGTCCAGCATGGCGTGGTCCAGCGTGCGGCGCATGTCGCGGTAGCGGTTGTTGAGCTTGCGCACCCGCAACGACTCGCGCCCCTGCTCTCTGTCGCGCCCGGCGAGGACCGCCACACCGGCGGCAACTACCAGCACGGCCACCACCAGGGTGGCGGTCTTGGCGAAGAAAAGGCCGTAGTCGTAGATGAACTCCATGGTTCCTCCCGAAAAGGTAAGCCGTGCCCGGCAGACAGCGCGGCGGATGCGGCGTTCGGCCAAAGCCTACTGAACTGCCGGCGCAACCGGAACCGTCAACCGGCGCGCTCCAGGGCCTCCACCTCCCGCACCGTCTCCACCTGGGTGGAGCGGTCAACGGGGAAGTGCCAGACCAGCCACACCGCGGCGATCTTGAACGGGATGGGGGCGAGGCCGTAGAGCAGCGACAGGGCCCAGACGCCGTCGGGGCTGCTGCTGCTTGCGTCGAAACCGGCCAGCCCCAGCAGCGGATAAGCCAGACCCACCGCCAGGGCCAGGGCCAGTTTCGTGGCCATGCCCCAGAGGCCGAAATAGAGGCCGGTCCGCTGGCCGCCGCCGCGGGCGGTGTCCAGGTCCACCAGATCCGCCTGCATGGACGACGGCAGCGCCATGTCGATACCGAGGCTGAGCCCGGAGAGCAGGCAGATGATGATGAACAGCCAGGCGTCCCCCGGCCCCAGGAAAGGCACCCAGGCAAAGATGGCGGCGGCCCACAGCATCGACAGTGCCCAGGCCCGGTGCTTGCCGATCCGCCGGGCCAGCCACAGCCACAGCGGAATGCCCGCCAGCCCGGAGAGGAAGTAGACCACCAGCATGATGCCCGCCTGACCCTCGGCCTGCAGCACGTGGTCGGCGTAGAGCAGGAACAGGGTGGCGGGCAGTGCGTTGGCCAGGCCGTTCATGATGTAGGCGGTCAGCAGCCGGAAGAAGGTGCGGTTCTCGCGCAGCAGCCGGAACCCCTCCCGCCAGGGCACCGCCGGCAGCACGTGGCGCGGCTCCGGGACGGCGATCAGGGTGATCAGCACCGTCAGCGGCAGGGTCAGCCACAGCAGCCAGGCAAGCTGTTCCAGCGCGGCGCCGGCGGAGGCCTCGGGGTCCGCAAGGGTCAGTGCGGGGAGGACGATGGCCACCAGCATGCCCGCCAGCACGAAGCCCTCGCGGCTGCCGGTGATGCTGGAGCGCTGGTGGTAGTCGCGGCTCAGCTCCGCACCCCAGGCGCTGTAGGGCAGTGCCACGAGCGTCCAGGCCAGGTAGGTGATGAAGCTCCACACCAGCAGATGGCTCATGCCGGCGTCCTCCGGTGGGCGGAAGAGCTGGTCCACTCCGAACATGAGCAGCGGCACGCCGATGAGGATCAGGGTCTTGCGGCGCCCGAAGCCCACGCGCAGACGGTCCCCCAGCCCGCCCACCACCGGGTCGGTGATGACATCCCAGAGCCGGGCGACCAGCAGCAACAGCCCCACGGCCCCTACACCCAACTGCTCGGCGTAGTAGGGCGGCAGGTACACGTACAGTGGGATGCCGAGGACCGCAAGCGGCAGCCCCGGCAGCCCGTAGAGCAGCACCCGGCTGCGGGCGATCCCTCTCAAGCAGGTGTACCGGGGCGTTCGAGCG
>SLMR01000204.1 GCA_007133445.1 Aquisalimonas sp.
AGATGCCGCACCACCGGGCCGGACAGCCGGAACTGGACGTCGCGGGTGGCGCGCCTTCCGGCGTTTTGCATGTGATTGCGGCGGATGTTCATGCCACCGGTGAATCCCACCTCGCCGTCCACCACCAGGAGCTTGCGGTGGTTGCGCAGGTTGATGCCCACCGGCCGCGCCGGAAAGCCGGGGAAGAACCGGGCCACGGGCACACCGCGCCGCTGCAGGTCACCCACCATGGACGGCCAGGTGTAGCGCTCGCCGGCATTGTCGATGAGTACCCGCACCTCCACATCACGCGCCACGGCGCGCTGCAGGGCCTCGGCAAAGCGCTGGCCGATGTGGTCGTTGCCGAAGATGTAGGTGGCCAGGGTTACGCTGGTCTCGGCCCCGTCGATGGCGGCCAGCATCGCCGGGTACGCCTCGTCGCCGTCCACCAGCACCTGCACCTGATTGCCCTGCACCAAGGGCCGGGGCACGACCCGGCTGCTGGCGCGGGCCAGCGCCTCGAGATAATCGCGCTCCCTGCCAAGGCGGCTGCGCAGCACCGCGAGATCGCACTCGTGGGCGCGCTCGAACTCCGCCACCGACTCGCGCCCCATGGCGGCAGCACGCCGGTTAATGCGGTTGACGCCGAACAGCAGGTAGAGCACCGCACCGATCAACGGCACCAGGAACAGCAGTGCGACCCACATCAGCGCGCTGCGGGAGTCCCGCTTGGTGAGTACCGCATGGGCCGAGGCCAGCACTGCGAGAAGCGGCGCAAGCAGGGCGGCGAGGCTGTACCAGAAGTCCATGGCGCTCCCCGGTGATCCCGGGCCGTCAGTTCGCGGCCCAGCCGTAGCTCAGCAGAATACCCACGAACACCACACCGCCGTAGATATTGTTGTTCAGAAAGGCCTGGAAGCAGCCCTCCCGCGAGCGGTCGCGGATCAGCCATTGCTGGTAGCCGAACAGTAGCGTTGCCAGCAGCAGGGCCAGATAGTAGACGGGGCCGAGTTCTGCCTGCAGCCCCACGAACAGCAGCGTCAGGGTCATGAGCCCCTGCAGCAGCCCGATGAGCAGGCGGTCATTGTCACCGAACAGGATGGCCGTGGACTTGACGCCGATCCGCAGGTCATCGTCCCGGTCCACCATGGCGTACTGGGTGTCGTAGACGGTGGCCCAGACCACGGCAGCGATGAACACCAGCCACGCCAGATCCGGGACGGTACCGGTCTGGGCGGCAAACGCCATGGGCACGGCCCAGCCGAAGGCCGCTCCAAGATGCACCTGAGGCAGATGAGTGTAGCGTTTGGCAAACGGGTAGGTCGCCGCCAGCGCCACCGCCACCAGGGACAGCAGGATGGTGAGGGTATTCATCAGCAGCACCAGCCCGAACGCCACCAGACAGAGCACCACGAACAGCGCCAGGGCCTCGCGCTCGCTGACCTTGCCCTGGGCCATGGGCCTGTGGGTGGTGCGCTTGACGTGGCCATCCACATTGCGGTCCGCAAAGTCGTTGATGACGCAGCCGGCCGCGCGCATGACGAGCACACCCAGGACGAACACGGTGAACACGGTGGGGTCCGGAAAGCCCTCGGCCGCCAGCCACAGCGCCCAGAGCATGGGCCACAGCAGCAGGAAGTTGCCGATGGGGCGATCCAGACGCGCCAGCCGGGCGTACTGCAGCAGGCGGTCGGCGATGAATGCGAGGCTCATGCGCTTGCTCTCTCTCCTCTCGGCGTCGCCTCGACGCACGGATCACGCTGCCGGAACAGTGCCGGCAGGAACACCTCGGCCACCAGCAACGGCTGGCCGTGCAGGTAGTGAACGACGCGCCGGGCCCAGCAGCCCTGGATGTCGCGCCCGAGGCCCTCGCCCAAGCGCCGCGCCAGCCAGTCGCCCCGGCGCAGACAGGCCACATCCATGGGCTCCCGCCGGCTGCCGGCACCCCGGAACAGCAGCTCGCCCAGCGGCCGCGTGCCCAGGTGCCGGAGGGCTTCATTACCGCGCACAAGCGAGCCGCGCGGGATCACCGTGCGGGCGAGAATCAGCGGCTCGCTCCCGCAACACAGCATCACCTCCCGCGCCCAGACCAAGCGGCGGCGATGGATGCGCAAGCGCCACGCTTCTTCCAGTGCCGGTCGGGCCCAGGCCTGCCCGACGAGACGGACCCGGAACTGCCCCGGGCACTCCCGCCGCAGCCGCGCGGTCAGGGAACCGGTATCCACCACCCAGTCGCGCTCCGGCCGGGGTACACCACTGCCGGGCCGGCCATCACGAACACGCCATTGCGCCGCGGGATTCAACGCGTCTGCCCTCTGGGTACGAAGCGGGCCGGCAGTATCGCATGCACCCGCCCGGGCTGCATCCCGCGCCAGGTCATACGCGCCCGTACCGGGCCGCCTCCCCGACCCAGCGCTGAATCAGGGCCCGGGCATCCTCGGGTACCTCGCGCAGCATGTGGTCGGCGGCGCGCTGGACCGGCGCAATAAGGTCACCATCCCGCGTCAGGTCCGCGACTTTGAGCTGCCAGGCACCGGTCTGCCGGGTGCCGAGCAGCTCCCCCGGGCCGCGGATCTCCAGATCACGCCGGGCGATCTCGAAGCCGTCAGCGGACTCGCGCAGCACCGCCAGGCGCGCCCGGGCGGTGTCACCCAGCGGTGCGTGATAGAGCAGAACGCAACTGCTGGCGACCGCACCGCGACCGACACGCCCCCGCAACTGGTGCAACTGGGCAAGACCCAGGCGTTCCGGATTCTCGATCACCATCAGGCTGGCGTTGGGCACGTCCACCCCCACTTCGATGACGGTGGTCGCGACCAGCACCTGCACCTCGCCGGCGGCGAACGCCTGCATGACGGCGTCCTTGTCGGTCGGCCGCATGCGACCATGCACGAGGCCGACACTCAGATCCGGCAACGCCGTCTGCAGTTCCTCGGCAGTCTCCGCCGCGGCCTGCGCCTGGAGCGCGTCCGATTCCTCGATCAGCGTGCACACCCAGTACGCCTGACGTCCCTCGGCGCAGGCCTTGGCGATACTGGTCATCACCTCCGCGCGCCGGCTGTCGGGAACGGCGACGGTGGTCACCGGCAGACGGCCCGGCGGCAGTTCATCGATCACGGAGACGTCCAGATCCGCATAGGCGGTCATGGCCAGCGTGCGCGGGATCGGGGTCGCCGTCATAATCAGCTGGTGGGGCTGGGCACGCCGGGAATGCCCTTTCTCGCGCAGGGCCAGGCGCTGATGCACACCGAAGCGGTGCTGTTCGTCCACGACCACCAGCCCCAGGCGCCAGAAGACGACCTCCTCCTGGAACAGGGCATGGGTGCCCACTACCAGCCGGGTCTCGCCGGTTGCCAGTGCGTCCAGGACCTGGCGGCGTTCGCCCGCGGGCATGCGGCCAGACAGCCAGGCCACGTCCACTCCCAGCGGCGCGAGCCAGTCACGGAAGTTGCGGTAGTGCTGCTCGGCCAGCAGTTCCGTGGGCGCCATGATCGCCGCCTGCATGCCGCTTTCCACGCAACGCAGGGCTGCCAGGGCGGCAACCACCGTCTTGCCCGAGCCAACGTCGCCCTGCACCAGGCGCAGCATGGGGGCACGGCTGGCCATGTCAGCCGCCGTCTCGCCGTCCACCTGTGCCTGGGCGGCAGTCAGCGTGAAAGGCAGGCTGTCACGGAACGCGCCGGTAAGCCGGCCAGTGCCGCGAAGCACCGGGGCCTTCGCCTCGGAGCGCAGGGTATGGCGCTGCAGCCGCAGGGTCAGATGGTGCGCCAGCAGCTCTTCGATGATCAGCCGGCGGCGCGCAGGATAATCCGGCGCCTCCAGCGCCGCCAGGCTGATCTCCGGCGGGGGACGATGCAGGGTTTCAATCGCCTCGCCCAGGCTGGGCAGATCCCATTCCCGGCGCAGAGCCTCCGTCAGCAACTCCGGTGGCGGCGTCCGGGCCAGCCAGGCGAGCGCCTGGTCCATCAAGCGACGCAGGCTGCTCTGGTTCAGCCCCTGGGTGGTGGGATAGACGGGCAGCAGACCATCACCGTGGGTGTCGTCCGCCGCGCCGATCTCCAGCTCCGGGTGAATCATCTGCAGCCCACCCGGCCCCTCGCGCACCTCACCGAAACAGCGTACCCGGGTGCCCCGCGCCAGGCGCTTGCGCTGGGACGCATGAAAATGGAAGAACACCAGGGTTAGGCCACCGGTGCCGTCGGTGATCCGGCACAGCAGCCGTGCGCGGCGCCCGGAGGCAACCTCCGAGAGTTCCACCGTGCCGCTGGTGAGCGCCTGCTCGCCGGGACGCAATTCGCCGATAAGACGCACCCGGCTACGGTCCTCGTAGCGTAACGGCAGATGCAGCAGCAGATCCTGCACGGAACCGATGCCCAGATGCGCCAGGCGCTCTGCCTGACGGGCGCCGACCCCGCGCAGGGTGGTGACGGGCTGCTCCAGGGCGCAGACATCCCTGTCGGCGGCCATGGCCTTCAGCCCTTGCTGCGCACCAGCACGGCATCCATTTCGACGCCCGCTCCCTTGGGCAGGCTGGCCACGCCCAGGGCGGCGCGCGCCGGATAGGGCGCATCGAAATGCTCTTCCATCATCTCGTTGACCACGCCGAAATTACCCAGGTCGGTCAGATAGATGTTGAGCTTGACGATGTCGGTGAACCCGGCGTCGGCGGCCTCGCAGACGGCCCGCAGATTGTTGAACACCTGCTCCACCTGCGCCCGGATATCGCCACGCACCAGTTCCATGCTCTCCGGCTCCAGCGGAATCTGCCCGGACAGGTATACCGTGTCACCGATCCGGATGGCCTGGGAATACGGGCCGATGGCCGAAGGTGCCCGATCCGTGTGGATCACTTCCCGCGTCATGATTGAGGGTCCTCTCCTGCGTCGACAAAGAACGGTCTGGAATGAACGTATCGTTGCCGCCCTAAGGTATCAGAAAGCCGCGCCGCCGTAGTGTTCAGGGCGTTGCCGGCAACGGCGCACCAGCATCGATCTGGTCGAGGACAGCCCGGTTGCGACCAGCGGTCTTGGCCTGGTAAAGCGCGGCGTCGGCCCGGCGCAGCCAGTCCCGCCAGCTCTCCCCCGGGGCCAGCTCCGCAACGCCCAGGGACACGGTGAGGCAGCGGTCAACAGCAAACGGCGACCCTGCCACCTGGCGACGGAGCTGCTCGGCGGCGACCCAGGCATCCTCCTAGGGAGTGGAGCGGAATAGCAGGACGAATTCCTCGCCGCTGTAGCGGAACATGCGGTCACTGCGTCGCAGGCGCTGCTGACACAGCCGTATCAGCTCCGCCAGCATGTCGAGTTTCAAGACGCACGATGACTCACTGGCCAGCAATCCATTGGCATTGGCTTGATCACTCCGGGCTGCCGTCGTCACCGAACCGGGACTCGGGCACGGAATAACAACTGTGGCATTTACGGTACCGGATTCCCCGGAGCCATGCACGGCAGCGCCTCAGTCCCCACGGTCACCGATGCCGATGAGCACCGGGTCGTGGTCCGAGGAGCGGTACGGCTTGCCGTGTGCCTGAGGTGCGTCGCCCAGGCGGGCATCGTACTCGAACACCGGTGGCTCGTCGGCGTTGATGTGCCACACGTCGGTGCCCGTCACCCGCGCCGTCATGGAGGTAGACGCCAGGGCATAATCCAGGGTGCCTGAGGCGCCGCGAAACACGTAGCTGTAATGGCGCCGCTCGGGAAGATCGCGGGCCACTAGGTTGGCGAAACCGGCATCCTGCAGCAGTCGGATGGGGTCTTCCCCGGCATAGCTGTTGAAATCCCCCAGCAGCACGATGTCCTCGACATCATGACGGTCAGCCTTGTCACGGACGAAGCCCTTCAGGGCCCGCGCCTGCTCGGTACGTCGCTCATTCCAGCAGCCCTGGCCATCATCCACGTCGCCCTCGTCGGGGCAGCCGACCTTGCTCTTGAAGTGCACCACCACGGCCAGGAACGGAGCCCCCTCATCGGCACTGAATACGGCGGCCTGGGGCGGACGGCGATGAACCCCACGGCGGTCGCGGTACGGGCCGGCGACCCGTTCCAGCCGCTCCGGCCGATAGGCCAGGCTCACCTTGATGGCGTCACTGCCGGCATCACCATCGCTCAGGCCCCTGTAACCAGGCCCGGGAACGGCATCGCTGGCTCGTGCCACCAGGTCCTCCAGCGCGTCCGTGTTGTTCTCCACCTCCACCAGCGCCAGCAGATCGGCGTCCAGTTCCCTGAGCGCCGGGAGAAGGCGATCACGCTGACGCTCCAGCGCCGCCTTCGAGGCGGCACCGCGCTCACCCAGCGTGAGAAAGTAGTTCTCCACATTGAATGCCGCCGCGCGCACCGCGCCACCGACATCCGCCGGCGTCTCCGGTCGCGGATTCGTGGCCTCGAAGCGCGGCGCCTCGACCGGATGGAGCCGCCAGGTGTCGAAGGCGTAAGTGATGATCCCCGTGACTGGTGCGACCCTGTCACCCACACGACGGGTACCGGAGTCCGGGTCCAGGTAGGGCACCGGATCAGGCCGTGAACGGTAGCTTCCGTCGTCCAGCAGCAGCGTGGGCTCGGCGGAATCCCCGCTGCGCGCGCGGAAACGCCGCTCCGGCGCCAGACGCAACGTGCCGTGACGGAAGGCACCAGTGTCACGGTGGAAGGCACGGTCACCGGTGTCTTCCTGGGGCGCGAGGCCCTGGACGGGTTTTTCATTCAGTCCGATGCGGACGATACCCCTACGGCACT
>SLMR01000357.1 GCA_007133445.1 Aquisalimonas sp.
GCTTGGCGCCCACGGAGCGGCGGAACTTCCAGATGGAGTAGAAAATGCCGATGAACACGAAAGCACCGATGGCGCAGACGATATAGAACACCAGCATGTGCAGGTCATAGGCCTGCTGGCTCAGGGACGTCACCCCCTCCGGCAGATTCAGACCCCACGGCTTGCGCCAGCCCGACTCACCCGGAGCGGCGAGTGCGTATGGCATGAGCCCCATGAAGCCCACGGCGGCGAGGGCTCTCACCAGCGTCTTCGAAGTCATTCCACTTGCTCTCCCAATGGAATCGGCGACTAGCCTGTTTGTTGTCATTCGCTCCCGGGGGCGGGCCGGTCGGCGGCCCTGCTTCCCCCGGCTGCCATCGGTCCGATGCAGCGCACCAGCTCCATGGCGAGGCTTTCCCGTTCCTCGTCGGTGAGGAACGCCCCACATTCGACCCGATCGCCTCCGGACCGGATCACGAGCCGGGCCGGATGCAGTCGCAACGGCGAACGCTGCAACTCCACGGTGGACCAGGCCCGGCTGAATTCCCAGATCTGTTCCGGCTGGCGGCGACCCTTTTCGATGCGTATGCGCTCCGGCCCCACCCGAATGATTTCGCGGTAATCGCCGCGACGCGCGGACACATAGAGCGCCGTGCCCAAAGCCAACACCTCAAGCCCCGCGAAGGGCAGGATCGGCCAGAAACCCGCAAGCGCGAAAGCCGTTGCCACACCAAGACAAACCGCGGAGAGCATCAGGAAGATGACCAGGGTTTGTCGCCAGTAGACACCGGCATTGGGGCGCAGATCAAACAGCCGTTCGTCCTCGGCTGACTCGCTTCGCGTCATCGCCATGGCGACTGGACTCCCCGGGGCCTGTCAGGCGGCCCCCGCGTGCCAGAGGCAGATCACCATGACAGCGGATCTGTAAAATCATTCTAGAGGACTTGCCGGCCGGAGGAAAGCGCGCCACGCCGCGGGATACCGGGATGACAGCCGCTCTGCCCCGAGTGGTGACCACAACCTACTGATTCGCCGCAATCGTTTTCCCCAACCCGGACACATCCAGATGGCGCGCAAGGTCTGCTGCCCCGGCACCGGGCCGCGGCGGCAGCGTTCCCAGGCGCGGCGCCGGCAATCGCGCATCCAGGCTGTCGATCTGCCGCTCCCACAGCGGCTCGCCTTCGGTGATGACGTTAGCCACCCAGCCGGCCAGCGCAAGGCCGTCGCGTTGTACCGCCTCTGCCGTCAGCAACGCGTGATTGATGCAGCCAAGCCGGATCGCCACCACCAGCACCACCGGGTACCCCAGCTCCCGGGCCAGATCCGAGAAGCCGCTGTTGGCACCGAGTGGCACGCGCCAGCCACCTGCCCCCTCCACCAGCAGCAGATCGGCGTCCGCCTCCAGGCGGCGTGCCTGAGCGACCAGCGCAGGCACATCCACGGTGACACCGGCATCCATCGCTGCCAGGTGCGGGGCCACCGCGGGCTCCAGGGCCACCGGATTGACCTGGTCGTAGGCGTGCCGAACACCGGCGGCCGCCATCAGCGCCTCGGCATCGTCGTTCCGCAGCCCTTGCGGCGTGCGCCGACAGCCCGAGGCCACCGGCTTCATTGCCGCCGTGCGCAGCCCGGCCACGCCGAGCGCCGCCAGCAGGGCACAACCGGTCACGGTCTTGCCCACGCCGGTGTCAGTGCCGGTGACGAACAGCCCGCTCACCCGGGGTCCCCGCCGCCGGGCTTCCTGCGAAAGGCATCCAGCGAGAAGGTGACCGCGCCGCCTTCGCCCGCGCGCTGCGGCACCATGCTGGTGGCCCAGGCGTGGCCGTAGACCACCTCGCAGGTGACGGGCAGGCGCCCGTCGGCGTCGCGATAGCGGTCGTAGGCGGCCGTCATGCGCTGCCAGCGCCCGCGACCGGTCAGCCCCGAGGCGCGCCCGCCCCGCACGGTGTGCTCACCCAGGGCGCGGAGATCCCGCACCACGTCAGCCGGAGTGGCGTAGGTGAGATTGAAGTACTCCATGTCCATGACCGGGTCGGAAAACCAGGCAGACACCAGGGCATCGCCGATGTCGTGCATGTCCACGAAGCGGTTGACATGGCGGTGCCCGTCGGCATCGGACCAGCTCTCGCGCAGCTCCCGGAGGGTGTCCGGGCCGAAGGTGGTGAACATCAGCAGCCCGCCTGGCCGCAGCACCCGCTGACACTCCTTGAACAGGGCATCGAGGTCGTCGCACCAGTGGAATGCGGCGTTGGAGTACAGCAGATCCACGCTGCGATCCGCCAGGGGCAGCGACTGGGCATCCCCGCAGACCACCGGCAAGGGGCGCAGCCAGGAGCCACGATCCCGGGCGCGGCGCAGCATGCCGGGTGCCAGGTCCAGCCCGAACACGCGCGCCTTGCGGAAGCGCCGGCGCAGCGCCGCCGTCTGCTCGCCCGTGCCGGCGCCCAGGTCCACCACCCGTTCCGGCGCCAGGCGAATGAACTCCAGCCGCTCCAGCATGCGTCGCCCGATCTCGCGCTGCAGCACCGCTGCCTGATCGTAGGATGGCGCGGCACCGTCAAACGCCTGCCGCAACGCCTGTCGGTCGAACTCGCTCTCTTGTCCACTCATGAAAGGCCGGTCCGGAACGCTGGCGGGAGAGCCTCCATGATACGCGAACGACGGGGCCCGTTCAGGCCCGGGCGGTCTCAGCGGCAACGGCCTCCGTGGCGCATTTTGCGCCCTCGAACTGCAGTCCCAGCCGCTGGAACAGGCGCTGATCATGCTCCACATCCGGGTTGCCGGTGGTCAGCAACTGCTCGCCGTAGAAGATACTGTTGGCCCCGGCCAGGAAGCAGAGCGCCTGGGTTTCGTCGCTCATCTCCGTACGGCCCGCTGACAGGCGCACGTGGGAGCGCGGCATGAGAATGCGGGCCACGGCGATGCAGCGCACGAAGTCCAGGGGATCGAGGTCGTCCTCTTGCTCGAACGGTGTGCCCGGGACGCGGATCAACTGGTTGATGGGCACGCTCTCCGGATGCGCCGGCAGATTGGCCAGGGTCTGCAGCATGGACGCCCGGTCGGTGATCGACTCGCCCATGCCGAGAATGCCTCCGCAGCAGACATTGATGCCGGCATTGCGTACGTGCTCCAGGGTGTCGAGCCGCTCCTGGTAGGTCCGGGTGGTGATGACCTCGCCATAGTACTCCGGCGAGGTATCCACATTGTGGTTGTAGTAGTCCAGCCCGGCCTCGCGCAGCCGCTGGCTCTGCTCGTCGGTGAGCATGCCGAGCGTGGCGCAGGTCTCGAGCCCGAGCGCCTTGACCTCGCTGACCATCTCCGCGACCCGCTCCAGGTCCTTGCCCTTGGGGCTGCGCCAGGCGGCGCCCATGCAGAAACGGGTGGCACCGGCGTCCCGGGCGGTCCGGGCCGCATTCAGCACCGTCTCCTTGTCCATCAGCGCCTCGCGCTCCAGGCCCGTGTCGTAGCGCACGCTCTGGGGGCAGTACTTGCAGTCCTCGGGGCAGGCACCGGTCTTGATGGACAGCAGCGTACTCACCTGCACGGCGTTGGGATCGTGGAACGTGCGGTGCACCGTCTGGGCGCGGAACAGCAGGTCGTTGAAGGGCAATTCAAACAGGGCGCGGACTTCGTCCAGGCGCCAGTCGTGGCGAATCAGGTCGGCGGTGTCCTGCATGGGAAGCTCCCGGGGCATTGTGATTATCGCGAATCTGTAGGATGGTAGCGGCCGACAGGGACGTGTCAACCAGTCAGAGGGAATATGGTTTACAGACGCCTCGCCCAACGCCTCGCCCAACGCCTGCAGACGCTGCTGCCCGCCAACTGCCTGTGCTGCGAGAGCCGCGGCCGGGGCACTTTCGACCTGTGCGCCGGCTGTTACCGGGAGTTGCCACGCAACGAGGTCGCCTGCACGGTCTGCGCCTTGCCCGTACCCAGCGGCCAGCCGCGCTGCGGACGCTGTCAGGCCACACCACCTTCTTACACGGCGGTGGTGGCTCCCTGGCGCTACACGGAGCCGGTGGACTGGTTGATCCAGGCACTGAAGTTCCATGGGCAGCTACCCGCGGGCCGACTGCTGGGCATGCTGCTGGGCCGTGAGCTGCTCCGCCGCGACGGTGCCGACCTGATCGTCCCCCTGCCCCTGCACCGGCAGCGCCTGCGCGAGCGCGGCTTCAATCAGGCCGCCGAGATTGCCCGCTGCCTCCCGGCACCGCTCGGAATCCCGCTGCGCCATGACGCGCTCCGCCGCGCACGGGGCACCGCAAGGCAGTCGGAGCTCGGCCGCCACGCCCGCCGGGACAACATCCGCGGCGCCTTCAGCGCCAGCCGCAGTGTCCAGGGCCGGCGCGTCGCGGTGGTCGACGATGTGGTCACCACAGGCAGTACCGTGGAGGAGGCTGCGCGCACCCTGTTGCGCGCGGGAGCCCGAGATGTGGTGGTCTGGGCGGTAGCGCGCGCGTAAGGTACGGGGCATCGTGATCGGTTGGCGAGTAACCCGTTGAACAATCCTGTCCTCGTCACACTGCTGGCAACGCTGCTGCTTGGCGCTGGCGGCGCCGTCCTGCTGTGGCGGCTGCGCACAGTGTTCATCATCGAGCTCGCCGAGGGGCGCGCCCGGGTGCGACGCGGCAGCCCACCGGAGGGATTCCCCGGGGCCTGCGAGGACGTCGCCCGCCGCCACGACATCCGCAGCGGGCGCATTATGGGGGTCCGTGACGGCAGCAGCATTCGCCTGGCCTTCTCCCGGGACATCCCCGCCCGCAGCCACCAGGCCTTTCGCAACGTCTGGACCCCGCCACCACCGCGCGGCGGGCCCTCCGGTGGTGGCATGCGGGCCCAAGGCTAGCGTTACCCGAAAGCGGCCGGGATGGAACCTTTTCCCCGCCGTCACCGTGTTAGGTAACCATGAGCCAACTGGCCCACCTCTGGAAACGCCTGTCGGCACGCTCTGCCTTCGAGGCCGTGATGGCGCCGCACATGGACCACCTCTGGCGTCTCGCCCTGCGCTTTCGCGGCAACAGCGCGGATGCCGAGGACCTGCTGCAGGACCTGCTGGCACGTGCATGGGACAAGCGCACCACCGTGCTGGAACTGGATGCCCCGGGCCCCTGGCTCGCCCGGGTGCTCTACCGGCTGCACGTGGATCGCTGGCGTCGCGAGGGCGCCATGGACGCGAGTGAGTCGCTGGACACCTGTCTGCAGATCGAGGCGGCCAGCCAGACCGGGCTGGCTCTGGAACGCGTGGCGGTGGCGGAGGTTCTGGCCGAGGTCGAGCGCCTCCCGGAGCACCAGCGTACGGTGCTGCTCCTCCACGATGGCGAGGGTTACCGCCTGGAGGACATCGCCGCCATGGTCGATGCGCCGGTGGGAACGCTCAAGTCCCGTTTACACAGGGCACGCGCCACGGTCCGGCTGCGTCTCGCCGACGATGGAACCAAAACCGTCGCATCCACGTGTTCAGGGGATAAGGAGGAATGATCATGGACTGCCGCACCCTGCAAACAGACCTGGACGCGATTCTGGACGGCAGCCGGGGTCAGGCGACCCTGACGGGCGCCCGCACGCATCTGAATCAGTGCGCGGCCTGCCGGGCCCACGTGGCCGACGTGCGCACACTGCAGCGGGCACTGGCCACTGGCGAGCTTGGCGGCATGCCGGCGGACGTCCGCCAGCGCCTGCTGCGCAACCGACACACGCCGGTGCTGACGGGAGTCGCCGGGGTCGCCGCGGGGGTGGTACTGGCAGCGGTCGTGGTGCTGCTCTGGCCGGACGCCGACAGCCCCGGCGATCAGGTGGTGGCGGTGGACGACGGTGACTGGCAGACCACCACCGTGCAGCTCGACTTCCGTAGCGAGCGCGCCCTGACCGGGGTCCGCTTCAGCCTCGAGCTGCCGGACGGGACTGAAGTGAAGGGACACCCCGGGCAACGGGTGCTGAGCTGGGAGGATGATCTGGACCAGGGGGCCAACCGGCTGCGCATCCCACTGGTCCTCACCAATGAGCCGGGCGGCGAACTGGTCGCCCGCCTGGAGCATGACGGACGCAGCCGCGAACTGCGGCTCACCGCCGATGAACTGCCACGTTAACGACCAACAGGAGGTCGAATCATGACGATGAAACGCGCAATGCTGCTGGGGCTGATCCTCGTTCCCTTCATGTTCTCACCGCTGCACGCCGACGAGGACGACCTGGACGTGACCATGGACGTCACCGACGAGAACGGCGACGAGGAAGAGATCAGCCGCGAACTCAGCCTGCCGGAGAGCGCCTCCGATCAGGGCCGGGAGAGCTCCGAGCAGGGCCTGGATACCGCCAACGAGGCGCGCGAGCGCGGTGAGGACTTCGGTCAGGACCAGGCCGAGGAAGCACGGGAGCGCGGTGAGGCCGCCCGTGAGCGGGGCGAAGAGCGTGGCTCCGAGGCCCGGCAGCGCGGCGAGGAAGCGCGGGAGCGTGGCGGCTCGGCCCGGGAGCGCGCCGAGGAGCGGCGCGGCAACCAGCCCGAGTAAGAGCGCAACGCCGGGGCCACATGACCCCGGCCCGTGATCGACGAGGTGGTACGGTTATGCCGTGCCACCTTTTTCGTGTTCCTGACCGGCGAGCCCGCACCCCATGGTCCGTTACGCACTCCTTTTCGTCCTCCTCGCCTTTGCCACAAGCCTTTACGCCGACGCCCGCGACGCTTACCAGGCCGGTCTCGACGCCTTCC
>SLMR01000328.1 GCA_007133445.1 Aquisalimonas sp.
GCTGCTCGGCACCACCTCGTGGTCCCGTTCGCGGAAGAACTCCAGAAACGCACGACGCAGTTCGGCGCTGGAAATACTCATGTGTGGTCAAACCTGCCTTTGCAAAGCCGCGGGCTCCGCCGCGGGGTTCCCGTTTACTCGTGCACGCGCTCGTCCAGCACGCGGTAGACCTGCTCCGAACTGAAGCCCCGGCTCGCGAGAAACCGCGCCTGCCGGGCCCATTCCTTGCGGTCCTTCGGCAGCGCCTCCCCGAACCGGCGCCGCCGCGCTTCTCTGGCCTGCTCCAGCCAGTCCACGCCCTGTTGCGCCAAATGCTGCCGGGCCAGGCTCTCCTCGATGCCGCGTTCGGACAGGGCCGCGATGATCTTCAGCGGGCCCTGCCCCTGCTCGCACCGCTGGCGGACAAAGATCTCGGTGAAACGGTCATCGCTAAGATAATGCTCCTGGACCAAGCGGTCCAGAACAACCTCGACCACGTCGTCACCGAAACCGCGTGCACCGAGCTTTCGCCGCAGTTCCTGGCACGCATGCTCCCGGCGCGCCAGTAGCCTTACAGCGGCCTGGTAGGCCGCGTCGAAATCGTCTGCCCCGGTATCAGCGTCCACGACGCATCACCGCGTCACTCAGTCCCGGCCTCGGAGAGCTCTTCCTCGCCGGTGCCCGCGACCTTCTCCGGCAGCAGCACCTCCCGGAGCTTGGCCTCGATGTCGCTGGCAACGTCCGGGTTATCCTTGAGGAACTGCCGCACGTTGTCCTTGCCCTGGCCGATGCGATCACCGTTGTAGCTGTACCAGGCCCCAGCCTTGTCGATGATGCCGTGCTTGGCCCCCAGGTCGATGAGTTCCCCTTCCCGGGAGATGCCCTCGCCGTAGAGAATCTCGAACTCGGCCTGCTTGAACGGCGGCGCCATCTTGTTCTTGACCACCTTCACGCGGGTCTCATTACCCACCACTTCGTCGCCCTTCTTGATGGCGCCGATGCGGCGGATGTCCATCCGTACGGAGGAATAGAACTTCAGGGCGTTACCGCCGGTGGTAGTCTCCGGGCTGCCGAACATCACGCCGATCTTCATGCGAATCTGGTTGATGAACACCACCAGGGTGCCGGTGCGCTTGATGTTGCCGGAGAGCTTGCGCAGTGCCTGGGACATGAGGCGCGCTTGCAGGCCCACGTGCGAGTCGCCCATTTCGCCCTCGATCTCCGCCTTGGGCGTGAGCGCCGCCACGGAGTCGACGATGACCACGTCCACGGCGCCGGAGCGCACCAGCATGTCCGCGATTTCGAGTGCCTGCTCGCCCGTATCCGGCTGGGACACCAACAGCTCGTCGACGTCCACCCCGAGCTTGCGGGCATAGTCCGGGTCCAGTGCGTGCTCGGCATCAACGAATGCGGCGGTACCACCAGCGCGTTGTGCCTCGGCAATCACCTGCAGTGTGAGCGTCGTCTTCCCGGATGACTCCGGGCCGTAAATCTCGGCAACACGACCCCGGGGCAGGCCACCGATGCCCAGCGCCAGGTCCAGGCCGATGGAGCCGGTGGAAATGGCAGCTACATCCTTGACGGCTGCGGCATCTCCCATGCGCATGACCGCGCCCTTGCCGAACTGTTTCTCGATCTGCCCCAGGGCAGCACCGAGGGCCTTCTTGCGGTTTTCGTCCATTGTTCAACCTCTGGCTTGTTCAGGCACGCCCAGCGGGTTGCTGGCGTTCAAGCCGACAACCCATGGCGGGGCATTATTCCATACTCACAGCACCCCTCCCACCCCCGCCGGCACTGTCAATCAGAGGTCTGCGCCAGCGCCCAGCGCGCGACGGACTCGTACACAGCGCCCGTCGGTTCGGTGTACGAGCGCACCAGGAGAAACTCGGAAAAACCGACCTGGACGGGCTCCATTGCCACCTCGTCGGCAGGCCGGGCCTTGCGCGCAACGGTGAGATGGGGATGCCAGATACGCGCGTCGAAAGGCACACCCGCCTCCCTCAAACCGCGAGCCAGTTCGCCGCGCAACGCACGGGCAGCCTCGGGCACATACTCCGGGACCAGCACCCGCGTACGTGCCCGGGGCCAGAACTGCAGTACAGTGAAATCGAGAGAGAACGCTGAAGCGCTCACACCCTCGGCGACAGAACGCGCGCTCGCCGCCTGTTCCGCATCCAGGTCGCCAAGGAATGCCAGGGTGACATGCAGGTTTTCCGGCGGAATCATGCGCCCTGCCGCCACCCACTCGGGAAGCGCCTTGATCAGGCGGTTGCGCTCCTGCTCCCCCGGCCACAGCGCAAAGAACAGACGCGCCATACCCACCCCGTGTCCGAAGTCAGTCCGCCTTCAACTGGCGCAGCACCCCCTCCATGGCGACCCCGGCGGCGCAGCGGCGTACCGCATCCCGGTCACCGGGAAACCGCTCGGGCCGCGAGACCAGGAAGCCGGAGCGCAGTGCCCAACCGAACCAGACCAGGCCCACCGGCTTGCGCTCCGAGCCGCCATCAGGGCCGGCGACTCCGGTGACTGCCACGGCCACATCAGCGTCACTGCGCTCCAACGCTCCCTCCGCCATGGCCCGGACCACCTCGTCGCTGACCGCCCCGTGGCGCTCGAGTACGGCCGGATCAACACCCAACAAATCCAGCTTGGCGGCATTGGAGTAGGTCACCACCGACCGCTCGAACCACTCTGAACTACCCGGGACATCGGTAACCAGCTTGGCAATCCAGCCCCCCGTGCAGGACTCGGCGGCGGTCAACCGCAGACCCCGCTGCCGCAGGGCGTCGCCCACGGCACCGGCAAGCTGTCCGAGGCGGGTGTCATCGGGTGTGTTCCGGGTGTCGGTGTAATCCATGGCCAGGCTTCGTGTTGCGGAGCGAATCTGCCCGGGACTCTACCACAGCCCCTCACGCCGCTGCGCCCGCCTGCCGTCACGCGATTCCAGTGGCGGAATTCCAAGGAGCGGAATACCATTTCAACAAAAGCATAAGAATTCACACCGACGTGGAGGAGACGACAACGATGAAAATGATGAATATGACGCAATGCACACGCTGGCTGACTGCCAGTGCACTCGGGGTTTCCCTGGCCTGGACTGCCGCGGCGAGTGCCGACGACATCAACCTGCCCAGCACCGTCGCCATGACCGCCTACGGGACCGGCTCCGCCGGTTACACCCAGATGGCGGCCATCGGCAATCATCTCCGCAACAAGTACGGCACGTCCGTTCGCATCCTGCCGGGGGAGAACGACGTCGCGCGCATGACGCCGCTGAAAACGGGGCGCGTGCCGCTGTGTTCCTGCGGCATTGCCAGCTATTACGGGGCCGAAGGCGTGTTCATGTTCGCCGGCCCTGACTGGGGCCCCCAGGACATCCGGGTCATTGCAACGTCCACGGCCAACTTCGGGCTCGGTCTTGCGGTAGCCGGCGACATCGACGTGGAAACACCGGCCGATCTCAAGGGCAAGCGCATCGCGTACATTCGAGGAGACGACGCGCTCAACATCGGCGCCAAGGCGTTCCTGGCCTTCGGCGGTCTCACCTGGGACGATGTCGAACGTGTGGAGTTCCCGGGTTATGGCCGCTCCTTCGAGGGAATCATTGCCGATCAGGCCGACGCTGCGTTCACCATGACTGTTGCACCGCCAGCCCAGCAACTGGCTGCCAGCCCTCGCGGGATCACCTGGCCTCACCTCGATCCTGATGACACCGACGGCTGGGAGCGATTCCAGGAGGTGGCCCCCTACTTCCAGCCGCACCGCGTCACCGTAGCCGCCGGCGGCCACGATGAGGACAATCCCTGGATCGGGGCGAGCTACCCCTACCCGATCATGGTCGGCAACCGCGACCTGGATGACGATCTGGCGCGGGGCCTGCTGCGGGTGTTCATCGAGGACCACGAGGAGTACAAGGATGCCGCCCCGGGTCTCGCCGGCTGGTCCCTGGACAACCAGAACATGACGTGGGTCATTCCCTTCCATGACGCCGTGGTGGAGTACTACAAGGAAATCGGCCACTGGACCGACGAGATGCAGGAGCACCAGGACATGCTGGTGGAGCGTAACCGCACCATCCGCATCGCCTGGGGCGACTACGTCTCCGAGGATCCACCGCGGGACGAGGACGCCTTCAGGGAAGGCTGGATGAAGGCACGGGCGGCCGCCCTGGAAGAGAAGGGCATGGACCCGGTCTTCCGCTAAACCACACGCAGCACGACCGCTCTGATGGCGAACGCACTGACCGCTCGCCATCAGAGCGCTGACCCCGCACCAGCGAGTCCGCGGCCATGAGCAGCCCCCTTTCCACAACCGACGCACCGGCGCCGGAACAGATCTCCGGCGTTCGCCGCCTGCCCGGGTGCTGGCCCTGGCTGCCGCGCCTGGCAGCGCTATCGCTGGCACTCATCACCCTCGACTACCTGCTCAACCTCGGGCTGCTCACCGTTTTCACGCGGGTGGAGAGCCAGTTCTTCTACACCGTGGTGGCTCTGATGCTGCCACTGGTCTACCTCCTCTGGCCGATCTGGCCGGGCGTCCACAGTGACCGCGTCCCGTGGTACGACGTGCTGCTCTTCCTCTTTGCCGCAGCAGTGTGTGGCTATTTCGCCTTCAACGCCGAGCGGATCGTGGATCGCGGCTGGGAGTACGGCGCCCCGGACCAGGCCGTGGTCATGGCGTTCTTCTTCTGGATCGTCATCATCGAGGCCACCCGCCGCGCCGGCGGGCTGACCATCGCCATCATCGTGGGGCTGGCGAGCCTGTATCCCCTTGTCGCCGATGTCATGCCCGGCCCCATTCAGGGGTTCCCGGCCACCGCCTGGGAGACGGCGATGTACCACGCCATGAGCCGCGAGAGCGTCATGGGCATCCCGCTGCAGGCGTTCGCCAACCTGGTCATCGGTTTCCTGCTGTTCGGGGTCGCACTGCAGCACACCGGCGGCGGCAAGTTCTTCATCAATCTCGCCTTCGGGCTGCTGGGCCACGTGCGCGGCGGACCGGCAAAAGTCGCCATCTTCTCGAGCGGACTCATGGGCTCCATGAGCGGCAGCGTCATCACCAATGTCATGACCACCGGGGTGCTCTCCATCCCGGCCATGCGCCGCGTCGGGTTCAGCCGCTCGTACGCCGGCGGCGTGGAGGCGTGCGCATCCACCGGGGGCGTGCTCATGCCGCCTGTCATGGGCGCTACCGCGTTCATCATGGCCACGTTCCTGAACGTTCCCTACGGACAGATCGCCCTCGCGGCCGTCGTCCCGTCCGTCCTCTATTTCCTGGGCCTGTTCATCCAGATCGACGCCTACGCGGCGCGACACAGCCTCAAGGGACTGCCGCGCGCCGAGCTGCCGTCGCTTGGGCGCACACTCAAGGAAGGCTGGTACTTCATCTTCGTGTTCGTGCTGCTGATCTGGATGCTGTTCTTCCTGCGGCGGGAGGCCATCGCACCCTTCTACGCCACGGCGCTGCTGCTGTTCATCAACCAGATCCTGCCCTACCAGCGCTGGGGCTGGCAGGACGTGCTCAACTTCTTCTCCTCGTCCGCAAAGCTGTTCGCCGAGCTGATTGCCATTCTCACGGGCGTGGGGCTGCTGATCGGCGCCCTGTCCATGACCGGGCTCTCGGGCACCATTGCCAACGACCTGATCTTCCTGGCCGGCGGCAGCACGCTGGTGCTGCTCATCATGGGCGCGCTGACCAGCTTCATCATGGGGATCGGCATGACGGTCACGGCGGCGTACATCTTCCTGGCCGTTGCCCTGGCCCCTGCCCTGATCCAGGGAGGCGGCATGAACCCCATGGCCGTGCACCTGTTCATTCTCTACTGGGGCATGCTGAGCTTCATCACCCCACCGGTGGCACTCGGTGCGTTCGCCGCTGCGACCATCGCCGGCTCCCGGTCCATGGAGACAGGCCTGCAGGCCATGCGGCTCGGCAGCGTGATCTACTTCATCCCGTTCCTGTTCGTGCTCAACCCCGCACTCATCCTCCAGGGCACGCTCCAGGAGATCACGCTGGTGCTCGCGCAGGCACTGTTCGGTGTGGTGGTGATTGCCGGTGCCATGCAGGGTTACCTGCTGCTGGTGGGAGACCTCTGCCGCAATGCCGTCCTCCAGTGGCCGGTGCGCGCCATGCTGGTGGTCGGCGGGATGACTATTGCGATTCCCGGCGGGGGCGCCGTACCACTGACGAACCTGGAGTTGTCGCTGATCAGTGCCGCGATGCTCGTCCCGGCCGTTGCCATGGCGCTGTGGACGAACGGCGGCGGTTCACTGCGACAAGAACCCAGGTAGGGACCCTGCATGGCCGGCGGTCAAGGCGGCGATCAGGCGCCTTCCCGGAGGGCTACCGAGACTGCGTCCACGAGACGTTCCAGGTCCTCGCCCCCGCTCACGAACGGGGGACCGAGCTGGATGGTATCCCCGCCGTAACGGACGTAGTAGCCCCGCCGCCAGCAGCGCATGGCGATCTCGAAGGGGCGGCGCGCCGGCTCCCCGGGATAGCTCTCCAGTTGAATGGCGGCGGCGAACCCGAAGTTGCGGATGTCCACCACGTGAGGGGCACCACGCAGTCCATGAACCGCCTCCTCGAACAGGGGACTCATCTCGCGGACGCGTTCAAACGCGCCCTCGTTGACCAGAAGATCAAGCGAGACCAGTGCAGCGGCACAGGCCACCGGGTGGCCGGAGTA
>SLMR01000339.1 GCA_007133445.1 Aquisalimonas sp.
GCGTAGGTCTCGGTAACGAACACGGCGTTATCTTCCCGGTAGGCCTGCCAGGCGGCGTCCGGATCTCCAGCGCGGAAACTGAACCCGTCCTCGGCGGCCGGCGGAATCTCGAATACGCGCAGCCGTGCCTCGTGGTCATCCGCGCCCACGCGCACGAACCGCGAGCGGGTCACCAGCTCGATGCCGTCCACCGCTTCCAGGCGCTCGCGCTGCTCCGGTTCCAGCGAGCCGCCGCCGGGCACGGAGACGTAGATATCGGCGTGCAGGGTAGCGTCCAGCCAGTCGGCAAACGTGGCACGGAAGCTGTCCACCATCACGCCGACCCCGATCACCGCCGACACCGCCACCATCAACGCGGCCGCGGCCACGCCCGTGCGCGACAGGCTGGCGCTCACCCCACGGGCGGTCATGCGGCCGACATAGCCACCCGCTGCTCCCAGCAACGGCGCCAGCACCCGCGCCACCAGCCACACCACCGGCGGCACCAGCAGCGCGGCACCGATGATCAGGGCGAACAGGCCGGCGAAGGGCCCAAGCAGCCCGCGCTCGGTCCATCCCAGCAGTGCACCGCCAAGGGCAATACAGACAAGGCCGGCCAGACTGAGGCCCGGCAGCCAGCGCAACCGCCGCTGCTCCAGGTGCGACCGGCTGAGGGCCGCCCGCGGCGGGATCGCAGTGGCTTCCCGCGCCGGTGCCAGCGCCGCCAGCACGGTCATGCCCACACCCAGGGCCACGCCGCGCAGCAGCGATTCCGGCGCCAGGGTCAGTTCCCGCACCGCCAGCACGAAGTAGAGATCGTTGATGGTGCGGGTGACCAGATCCACAAGGATCGTGGCCAGGGTAATCCCCAGCAGCAGGCCGATAAGCGTGCCCACCAGGCCGATCACCGCCGCCTCCAGCAGAATGGTGCGGAACAGCTCGCCCCGGGTGGTGCCGGTGGCGCGCAGCATGCCCATGAGCTGGCGCCGCTGCACCACCGAGAAGGTCATGGTGTTGTAGATCAGGAACGCGCCCACCACCAGGGCCAGCAGGCTGAAGGCCTGCAGGTTGAGCTGGAAGGCGTCGGTCATCTGTTCCAGGGCGGCGGCACGCTCGTCGGCGACCGCGAGCCGTGCCCCGCCGGGCAGCATGGCCGCCACCTGTTCCGCCTGCTCGTCGGTGAGGACCAGATCCACGCGGTCCAGGCGCCCGCTGCGGTCCAGCAGCTCCTGGGCCGCGGCCACGTCCATGATCACCACGTCCCGCAACCCCACCGCTTCCAGCTCCCGCGCGGGCTCCAGGCCGGCCAGCAGGCGCAGGTCGTGATCCCGCCCGCCGTGGCGGACGGTGAGGGTGTCGCCGGGTTCCCGCCCCAGTCGCTGCAAGTCATCGGCGAGCATCACCGCGCCGCCGGGACGCGCCAGCAGATCGCCGGCGTCCACCAGCCCGGAGACGGCCCCCACGGCGGGACGGACTCCCGTCTCCGCGAACACGTCCACCCCGAGCACACGCAGCGTGCGCTCCTCCTCGCCGGGCAGGCGCACGAACCCCTCCACCACCGGGGCCGACGGCCGGATCCCCGCCTCGCGGCGCAGGTCCACGTACCACTGCTCGGGAATCCCCTCCGGCCCGGCCACCACCTGGTGCGTGGTCTCGCCGGTGAGGGCATCGGTGGACAGGCTGAAGGCGCGGGAGGCGCTCTGGTTGGAGAGGTCGACCGCGACCACCACGGCCACCCCGATGGCCACGCCCAGCAGTGCCAGGCAGAGCTGCCACGGGTGGCGTGCGAGGTATCGGACACTGGCACGCAGGAGCAGCGACCGCGGCAATCCCGCTGCCATCAGTCGTGCTCGCCGCCGAGTCGCAGGATCCGGTCCATGCGCCGGGCCACTTCCATGCTGTGGGTCACCAGCACCACCGTGACCTGGCCGCCGCCGGTGAGTTCATCCAGCAGCGTCAGGACCGTCTCGGCGGTGTGGGCATCCAGGGTGCCGGTGGGCTCGTCGGCCAGCAGCACCCGAGGCTGATGCACCAGCGCCCGGGCAATGGCAATGCGCTGCTGTTCGCCGCCGGAGAGGGCGTCGGGAAAGGCGTGGGCACGGTCGGCGAGGCCCACCCGCTGCAGCAGCTCAGTGGCCCGCGCGCGCCCGGCGGTGTTCAGCCCGCCGCTCATCTCCAGGGGCATGTGGAGGTTCTCTGCCACGGTCAGGGTGGGGATGAGGTTGAAGAACTGGAACACGAAGCCCAGGTGGTGACGGCGGAACAGGGTCCGGTCGCGCTCGTTCAGGGCCGTGAGCTCGGTATCGCCGATGCGGATGGTGCCGCTGTCGGGGCGATCCATGCCGCCGATGAGGTTCAGCAGCGTGGACTTCCCCACTCCGCTGCGGCCGACCAGCGCCAGGCGCTCGCCACTTGCCACCCGCTCACTGAAGCCGTCCAGCACCACCCGGCGCCGGCCACCTTCCATGAAGGCGCGCGAGACTGCCTCAAGCTCGATCATCAGCGACTCTCGGTCCGTTCCCGACCACAACGCGTGCAGCGCAGCCGCGTCACCAGCCGGCCCTTGCGCACATCGAACTGCGACTCCGTGACCACCTGCCAGCGGTGGCGCCCGGCCCGGCAGAGGGTATCGCCTTCGCGCTTCTTCTGTTGCCGCTGGCGACGGCGCAGCGGCACGACGTTGTCGTCGGTCATCCCGGCAACCTTTGCGGTGTTCAAGCTCCCATTGTGCCGCACTGACCGGTGCAGCGTCTCACTTGAACATCCGGATCACCGCCCAAATCACTCCCCGGTAACCGCCAACACGTTGCGACGGACCACGAACACAGGAGGCACCCATGGCCAGCACCATCGTCCTCACCGGCGCCAACCGTGGTATCGGCCTGGAACTGGCTCGCCAGTAGCAGGCCCGCGGCGACGAGGTGATCGCCGTCTGCCGCAGGCCCTCAGACGACCTGGCAGATCTCGGCGTCCGGATCATCGACGGCATCGATGTCACTGACGATGCCGGCCTGCAGCGACTGCGCGGGGCGCTGGACGGTACGCGCGTGGACCTGCTCTACAACAATGCGGGCATTCTCCGGGACGAGCAGCTGGCTACCATGGACTACGACCAGATCCGGCAGCAGTTCGAGGTCAACACTCTGGGCCCGCTGCGGGTGACCACCACCCTGCTGGACCGCATCCCCGAGGGTGGCCGCATCGGCCTGATGACCTCGCGCATGGGCTCCATTGCGGACAACGACTCCGGCGGCCGTTACGGCTACCGCATGAGCAAGGCTGCGCTGAATGCCGCCGGCAAGTCCCTGGCCGTGGACCTGCAGCCTCGGGGCATCGCCGTGGCGATCCTGCATCCCGGTTACATGCGCACGGAGATGACCGGCCACCGGGGGCAGATCACGCCAGCAGAGGCGGCGGAGCGGCTGATCCAGCGCATGGATGCGCTCAACCTGGAGAACTCCGGCACATTCTGGCACTCGGACGGCTCGGTCCTGCCCTGGTAACTCCATCCGGCGGGCTCACCGCCGGAACAGCACCAGCGCCTCGCCGCTGCAGATCAGCCGCTCGCCCGTACCGCGGCACTCGGTCTCGAGGTCGACCAGCGCTTTGTCGGGACGCAAGCGGGTGATGCTGACACGGGCCGTGAGCAGCTCATCCACGGCAGGGGTGGCGTGCATCTCCAGATACTGTTTCAGGTAATTGGTGCCGTGCCCGGGCAGCTGCTCCCCCAGGAGGCAGGAGAACAGCCCGGCGATCAGAGGCTCCGGCACACCACCCTCCGGCGCCGGGCCATCGGCGAGTTCCATCCAGGCCCGCACGTCACCGGCGCCAAAGCGGCGCTCCAGGGTTGCCGTGTCACCCAGGGACAAGCGCTGGAACCGCGGGATGTTCGCGCTCATGGGCCCGCCTCCGGCAGCTCCAGCACGCACTCGCCATCGACACCAAGGCGGCCGTCGGGCTTCTCGACCCGAGTGGCAAACCGCCACCGATGCGGACCTTCAGGCCCGAGTGGCTCCACGCGCAGGACCACAGGCTCGTCGGCGTAGGTGGGCGCCGGGAACATCAGTGCCTGCATCTGCAGCCGCGCACCCGGCCAGGTCCGCGCCACCAGGCCGCGCAGGGCGCTGAACAACAGCATGCCGTGAGCCACCGTGGCACCGAACGGCGTCTCCGCGGCGAACTCCGGATCCACATGGATCGGGTTGCGGTCCCCGGAGAGGCTGCCGAAGCGGTCGAACTCCGCTTGCGTGAACATGCGCTCTTCGGCAACGGCGTGCGGGTCAGTGGCGCGCGTCATCGCGGAGCTCCTGTTTCTGCACCTTGCCCAGGGCGTTACGCGGCAGGGCGTCCCGGAACACCACGCGCCTTGGCACCTTGTAACCTGCCAGCCGCTCCCGGCACCAGGCCTGCAGGCCCTGCTCGTCAGCCGGGGCATCACCCCCCGCGGGGCAAACGAACGCGCAGCCCACCTCGCCCCAGCGTTCATCGGGCATGCCCACGACAGCCACGTCGGCGACCCCGGGGTGCTGTTGCAGGGCCTGCTCCACTTCGGCGGGATAGACGTTCTCGCCGCCGGAGATGAACATGTCCTTCCAGCGATCGACGATGAAGTAGTCACCGTCGGCATCGCGGCGGGCCACATCGCCGCTGTGGAGCCAGCCGTCGGGCTCCAGCGCCTCGGCGGTGGCATCCGGGCGCTCCCAGTATCCCGGTGTGACCCCCGGACCGCGCACCAGCAGCTCACCGGCCTCGCCCTCGGGCACATCCCGGCCGTCGCGCCCGACGATGCGCACTTCCGCCAGGAGTTGCGGACGACCCACAGACCCCGTCTTGTCCAGCACACGCTCCTCGTCCATAAGGAAAACCGCGGGCCCGGTTTCCGTCATGCCGAAGCCGGTGCGCACGCGAATGCCGTGCTCGGCGAAGTGTTGCGCCACTCTGGGCGACAGCGGTGCACCGCCGCAGCCCCAGGAGCGCACGCCGGACAACCGGCGACCGTCGAACCCCGGCTGGTCTGCGAGCATCTGGTAGACCGCAGGCACGCCGAAGAAGACGGTGGCACGCTCGGCCAGCACCTGCAGTGCTTCCTCCGGTTCGAAACTCCGTTGCACCAGCACGGTACCGCCGGCCAGGAACATGCTGCTCGAGTAGAGGTTGATGCCGGCAGTGTGGAACATGGGCAGGACGTTCAACAGCACATCACTCTGACGCAACTCCACCGGGATGGCGATGTTCCAGTAGTTGGCCATCATCATGCGGAACGTCTGAATCACACCCTTGGGCCGCCCGGTTGTCCCGGAGGTGTAGAGCAGATACCACGGACGATCCGGGGACCGCGGCGGATGCGGAGCCCGGTCGGGGGTCACGGACCTCAGGTCGGCCTCGTAATCGCGCCCCTGATCGTGGTCCAGCCCCACGGTCACCAGGTCGGGCCGGTTCTCCGCCAGCGCCGCAGCCGCGTCGGCAAGCTCGACACCGGATACAAGCGCCCCGGGGCCGGCATCGGCCATCAGTGCATCCAGTTCGGGAACCGCCAGCCGCCAGTTCAGCGGCACGAGGATGATGTCCGCCTTGGCGCAGGCGAACAGCAGAGCGAAGAACTCCGCCCGATTGTGGCCCAGGTAGGCAAGGCGGTCACCGGGGCTCAGGCCCCAACGCTCGCGCATGGCCGCGGCGATTCGGGCGGCGCGCTCGTTGAGCGCGGCATAGGTATACCGGGTACCGTCGCTCAGATCCTCCAGCGCGAGCCGATCCGGCGTTACCCGGGCGCGATGGGCGGTCAGGTCGAACATATCCATGGAGCGTCTCCTCCTGTCTCTTGTTATTCGGGATGCCAGCGGGGTGTCAGTCGCGGGCCAGGAAGGCCGACATGCCTCGTTCCGCCTCACCGCTGGTGATCTGCTCAACGAAGGCACGTTTCTCCGCCTCCAGCCGCGCCGCCGTGGTGGCGGTCTCCGGGCGCGTCAGAGCCAGAGTGCCGCGCACACTCCCGGGCCAGCGCGTCTTCAGTGTCAGAGCCAGGTCATGGGCCCGCTCCACCACGACGTGATCGTCGACAAGGCGCTGCACGAGACCACAGGCATGGGCGGCCTGCGCATCCAGGGTGCCGTTGGTCAGTTGCAGGTCCAGGGCGCGGGCGCGGCCGATGCGCTCGGGCAGCAGCGCCGTCCAGCCGCCGTCCGGACTGAAGCCCACCACCGTATACCAGGGTGCGAATGCGGCGCGTGGCCCTGCCACCACCAGATCACTGGCGAGAACCAGGCCCAGGGAACCGCCGGTCACCATGCCGTGCACCGCGGCCACCGTGGGCATGGGCAGTCGCAGCAGCTGGAGAATGATGCCGTTGAGAGCCCCCACGACCCGTTCCGCATAGGCTGCCCGCTGTTGCCGCGGCGTATCGTGGAACGCTGCCACATCACCCCCGGTGGAGAACGACGCCCCGCGTGCGGACAACACCAGCGCCTTCGGCCGCGCCTGTTCGGCCCGGTGCAACGCGTCAGCCAGGGCGTCCAGCAGGTCGGGTACCAGGGCGTTGTGCCGCCGCGGGCGATTGAGCACCACGTGGGCGATGTCCTCCCGGACCTCCAGCCCTGCCAATACCTCCGTCATGGCCGCGACTCCGTCTGGACCAGGCCGTTACGGAGCAGATCCCGCACGGTGCCC
>SLMR01000232.1 GCA_007133445.1 Aquisalimonas sp.
CTCGCCGGTCGGGATGCGACCACGCACTGGGCATACTGCGAGGCCCTGAGTCGCCATCATCCGGACGTGAACGTCCATCCGCGACAGGCCCTGGTCACCACGGGGGAGGGGCACCGCATCGTCATGGTGGGCGGCGGCTCCTCCTGGCAGGATCTCGGGCTCTACCTGATTGCCCGCCTCGCCGGCCTGGAGCGCGCCATCCAGGTTGCCAGGATCTACCTCATTGACTGGCATCACGTGGGCCAGCAACCCTATGCCGTCCTGACCTGCCACACGCAGACGGATGATCCCGTCATTGCCCGCTGTCAGGCGTGGCTCGGCGAGCACTACGATGAGCCTCATCCGGTGCGGGGAATGACCGAACTCAGCGGTCTCTCGGACCGCTCCTTCAAGCGCCGTTTCCAGAAGGCCACCGGCATGGCACCCATGGAGTACGTCCACGCCCTGCGCCTGGAGGAAGCGAAGCATTGCCTGGAAACCGATGATCTCTCCATCGAGGCCGTCGCCGAGGCGGTCGGCTACGAGGACGCAGGCTTCTTCAGTCGCCTGTTCAAGCGGCAGGTCGGCATCACGCCGGCCCAGTACCGGCGCCGTTTCGGAGCTCTCCGGCGGGTGCTTCCGACGTCAACGGGATGAGAGCCGCACCCGAATTCATTGCTCGCCTCGCATCCGCGACCATTGCCGGGGGCGTGCGTTAGCCAACGCCCCCGGCAACGGTCGGTCAGCGCCTTTACGCCCGGGTTGCGACCACTTCCAGGTACTCGGACTCGACGCGCGTGGTACCGTCACCCGCCGCGTCTCCAGAGCGGAAACGCCATCGCCGAGGCGTTCACGGACGGGCTCCTCCTGGCCCCAAAGCAGGGGCGAGGGAACACCGGGCGGCGGCGAGACATGACCGCTCACTGTCTTGAGCATCTGCCCGATGAAACCCTCGGGCGTCCAGTTGGCCAACGCGATCGTGCCGCCGGGACGGGTTACCCGCAACAGCTCCGCCGTCGCCTCTTAGGGCCGCGGCGCGAACATGATGCCGTACATGCTTACACAGAGATCGAACGCCGCATCACCATACGGCAGTGCCTCGGCGTCCCCTTCATCGAACCGGATCTCGAGTTCTTCGCGCCTGGCTCTCTCCCGGGCCTGCATAATCAGATTGCCGGCAAGGTCGATGCCGCGACCGGCTCGCCGCTGCATCAACTGACCGAGGCCGGCGAGGATCTCCGCCCGGTGATCATGGCCATGGGCACCTGGGGGCAGCGCTGGCTCGAGGCGCAGCTGTCCCTGAAGAATCTCGATCCGTCCCTGCTGATGTGGGACATGCGGCGCAACCTCAACCCTGATCTCCTGCCCAGCAGGCGTGTGACGATTCAGTTTCTGTACCACGATGTCGCCGAATGGGACTCCAAACGGTGCGCAAGGCGCTCGATAATGGCAACCTCACGTTGACCGGCGATCGCGACAGGTCATGATCGAGAACGCGCCAACGTTCCTCGACCCCAGCGTTATGCGTACTCGGCGTTCAAGGGCGGGCAGAGGGGTCTGGAGTCCTGACGGCAATCCCGGTGCGGGTCAGTCCCCGTCCGTGCGCCCCCTGGCGGCGGATCGCATCTGGCCGACCAGTCGGGGCAGCTTCCTGAACGGTACCGCCGGCGCCGTCAACTGGTCCACCGTTCCGGTCAGGTAGAGATCGGACTCGGGGGCGTAGAAGAGCCAGGAGCCGGAGGCCCCGGTGTGACCAATGAGCGTCGGAGAGGAGAGGAAAGGCCTCAGGAGACGTGGCGTCTGGAACCGCATCATGGCGAGCCCGTATTCGATAGGCCAGCCAGGCGCAGTGGGAATCAGGGAAAACCCCAGGGGGTTCCAGTGCTGCCACATCCGCTCTGCCGTGGCCGGGTCATGGAACAGTTCCCCGGTGATCAGGGCGCGCAGGAACCGTAGCGTCTCCGCGGCCGTGCTGAAGAGATCCCGGAACGAGCGCAAGGCGAGCGGCCGCTCCAGCGGCGCGTCACCTGCCCAGAGCACCGCGGCCGGCGGCATGGATGTCTCGGGAGGTGTTCCCGGGTGCCAGGTCCGGGTCAGGTCAAGCGGCTCGTAGATGAGCGCCGCGAACGCTGCATGAATCGGTTGGCGGGTAACCGCCTCGATCACGGCGATCAGCAGCTGGAAGTTGGTATCCGAGTAGCGAACGGTGTGTCGGCGCCCGTCGAACGGCCGAGGTTCGAAGTGTGCCCCCTTCGTTTCCAGGGCCATGGCGATCACGTCGGTCGTGTTCCAGCTCAGGTCCCCGTCCTCGACAACGCGATCCAGCAGCGCCTTCTTCCCCTTCGGCGCCTCCGAGAGGTACTCGGGAAGCCCGGAGGCATGCCCCAGGAGGTGACGCAGGGTGAGGTCGGCCGTACGGTCGATGCCCCGGCGTCGATGCAGGCCGCACACCATCTGACTGGGTAAGTGGTCTGTCAGCGGATCCTCGATGGCGAGCCGGCCCTGTTCCTGAAGACGCAAGATCGCCGCACCGATGTAGAGCTTCGTGACACTCGCCAGGCAGTAAGGGGTCTGCGGCGTCATCGGCGCCCCGGACGGGGCTGCGGTGCCGGCCGCTCCGATCCAGCGGTACGAACCATCTCCTGGTTCGACACCGAGGATGGCGTGCCGGACTCCTCGCAGAGCGGCCAGTTCGCGGACCGTGCGCTCCAGCAAGTCCTTGCTCGCCGGCGGAACGGCCCCGTGATGGATTGAGTCCACCATCATCATTGCGCCCGCCCATCGTGAACTGCCTTCACGATAATGTGACTCCCCGGACGCTCCGGTTCGGCAGCGTCGAACATCACGGGGCCAGACGCGGCAGCCAGCGCCCGAACAGGTGAATGGCTCGCAAGCCGCCATCTCCGGCACGATCAAAGTATCCGGTGACGCCCTGAACGGGAACGTCTGCAAACACGAACCGATCCGCACGCCCACGTACCAGTCCGGCACGCAGGGTCATGGATTGCGATTCCGGCACCTCATCGCCCTCCGCCATGAGTGCCAGCAGTTCGGGATCATTCTGCAGCGTGAGTTCCAGGTCGCCGGCCTCTGCAACGGCCACCTGGCACCGCATGCCGCGAGCGCCATAGTTCCCCGCATATTCCGCAAGCGTGCCGGGGGTTCCCAACCCAGGCTCAGGATCTTGCTCGATGATCCCTGTGCACGCCTCCAGCACGCGCCGCCGGGCCACGCGGTTGAACGCCAGGCCACCGGGACTGGCATTGGTCAGCAGCGCCAGCGCCCAGCCATGGTCGGGGAGGAATGACAGGCTCGCCTCCTGGCCATTCGTGCTGCCGTCATGGCCCACCAGACAATGGCCGCCGATGTCGCTCAGGAACCAGCTGATCCCCACTGCATCGCCGAACGCGCAGCCTGGAACATGCGCTGTGGGATCGTGCATTGCACGCAGCCTCGAGGTGCTCAGAGCCTTCGGTTCACGCGTGCAGTGCCGGTCGCCGGCATGGAGCCTCGCCCAGGCCAGCAGGTCGTTGATGCTGGTGACAATGCCGCCTGCCGGCGCGCCATTGCGGGGCATCGCCCAGGGCCTCGCGACCCGCACTGCATCGTCAGCCGCAGGCTTATGGCCGACAACGAATCGCCGCGTCATGATGTCGCCGGGAAAGAAGAACGACTCGTGCAAGCCCAGGGGCTGCAGTATCAGCCTGCGAATTGCGCCTTCATAGCTTTCACCGGTGACGTTCTCGATGACCCGGCCGGCGAGGCAGAAAGCGGCGTTGTTATACGAGACCACCGCACCCGGGGGCGTGAGTTGCGCAAGCTCATTGAGGCGAGACACCAAGCCCGCCAGCGCATCATCGCCTTCGCCCGTATCCGGAAAGAAATCGCCCTCCCAGCCCGCCGTATGGTTCAGGATCTGCCGAAGCGTGACTCGGGCGGCCGCCGCCGCATCCGCCAGTTGCAGCTCCGGCACGTACCGGCGCACCGGTGCGTCCAGCTCGACGTCGCCTTCGGCTTCCAGCAGTACCAGCGCGGTGGCCGTAACGGTCTTGCAGATCGAACCCGCCTGAAACAGCGTGTGCCTATCGACCGGTAACGGGTTCTCGATGCTGGTCACACCGTGGCAGGCGTACGTCATCTTGCCGCGGTGCCATATGCCGGCGGCAACCCCGGGAATACCGTACTCGTTGGCGAGGTCGGCGATCAGGGGCTGCAGTTCAGGCTGGTTCATGGGTGGAGTCCGGTGTTGGCGAAAGACCAAGGGTGACTCAAGTATCGCTGATCCATCGAGCGAGCGATGTCAAAAGCGGTAGCCGACGCCAATCGTGGCGTGGTGCAGCCAGGCGAACGTGTAGACGCTGTCGTTATCGGCGCCGCCTTCCAGGGTGCGATAGCCGCCGAAGACCTGCCAGCCGTCAGGCAGCGAGTGACGCACCTGAAGGGCGAGGTCCAGGGCCCGCCCCTGTGGCGCGGCCGCGCCTTCGAGGTCCAGGACCAGCGACGTGCGGTCGGTCCAGTGATAGGCGCCATACAGGTGCAGCAATGGCACGAAGCCCAGGTCCTCGTTCCGTGCGCGGGTATCGCCCTGGCGCAATTCGATGTGGGCATCCCTGACGAGCAGCGCGGCGCCCACGCCGAGGTCCCAGTCGTCATCGCGATGAAACGTCCAGCGATAGGTCAGCCGATAGGTGTTGAACTTGTAGCTGGCACGGGTCGGTTTATTCGCCTCGAATGTTTCGCCGTCGAACTCCACGTCCCTGTCCAGGGTTCCGGTTCCTGTCTTCCTCACGGGCGCCAGGTTGAGCCGCACGCTGTGCCGCTCGTTGAAGTCATAGCCCAGGTAGAGACGAACATAGGGGTCGCCGCCGCTGCCGGCGAGGTCGCGAAGGTCAACGGTGGTGCCCGTGTCGGATGGAATGCGGGCGCGATTGCGGCTGAACCAGAGGCCGCCTGTCTCCAGCTCAGCCGTCCAGCCGGATGCATCAGGTTCCGACGCCTGCACCTGTTCACCTGCGGGCAACGCCGTCAACATCAATATCAGGAAACCGTACTGATACGCCCTGAGCATCCTGAACTCCTGTCTGACAGGGCCGGGCAGGAAACGGCCCGGCGCGGATGGCTGGTTCTCCGGTCGCCCGGAGACCCACGTTGGCTGGCTAGTCGGGAACATCGGGCGGTGGACCTTTCTGCAGCAACAGCATCCCGGCGGCGCCCAGCGCTATCCAGAGCGCCATGCTCCAGGCGCCGACGCGCTCCCACAGCGGTCCCATCATGACCAGCACAACCACCGACAGCGCCAGGCAGGCAAGGCCGGTCCAGTGCAGCAGCCGTTCCTTTCGGGTCTGGTCCATGGTTATCTTTATCCCTTGCGTGGTGATCCGGTTGAGGATGTCATTGACGCGGCGCATTGTCGGCGGGGTCGCCGTGACAGTAGTCGCGCCCGGTGCCCGATCTGACGGCGCAACGGGGGCACCTGGTCCGAACCATTTATTGTACCCTTCCGGGCAGCAGCAACCTCGCCTCGTTCGCGAATGAGGCGCGCACCCGCCAAAGGATCGCAAGGTGCTCTCTGTTTAACGATTGGGCGGACGATCTGTCGCGCATCCTGGATGTGGCGCATACCGCCGCCGGGGGCTGAGCCGCAATGAATGTCGACGCGTCACTGCTGCCATCGCTCCTTTTATGGGGGCTCTGGCCCATATTCCTGCTGGTGATCATTCCAGTGGCGCTTCGCGCACCGTGGTCACTCCTTTTCGAGAACAGGTTGCAACCCCAGTTCGTCGGTTGCTGTGCGCTGGTGGCCCTGGCGTGGTCCATGAGTGCCGGCGTCCAGCCGGGCCTGGAGTTCCATCTGTTGGGTACGACTGTCCTGACGTTACTGTTCGGACGCATGCTGGCGATTGCCGGTGCCACCGGGGCCCTGGTCGCGCTTTCGGTGCTGGGGCTGTACGAGTGGCAGGCGCTGCCAGTCAACGGATTGTTGCTGGCGGTCTTGCCCGTGTTGACCGCTCATGCGATCGGGTATTACGCGTATCGTTGGCTGCCGCACCACTTGTTCATCTACATCTTCGTGGTGGCTTTCTTCGGCGCGATGTTCGCGGTAGCAGTGGTTCTGGTGATGTCCTCCGCGCTCTATGCTGCAATCGGAGCCTATCCGCCTGGTCTCATCTGGCGTGACTATCTGATGGTTATGCCGCTCGTCATGTTCCCCGAAGGTTTCATCACCGGAATGATCATCACCATGTGTGTGGTATTCCGGCCTGAGTGGGTGCGGACGTTCGATGACCGGGACTACCTGCTGGGGAAGTAGAGCAGGGGACTGGGACCTGTCTGGAGTCACTGAGCGAGTGCAGCCGCGCTAGGGCACGGTCCCGGTGGGCTTGAACGCGTAGCACAGTTGCTGGGTATCGCCTTGGCACACCTGTTCGCCGGTGACGCGGCAGACAACACTCCTGCTTTCGCCGTCATCCCGGTGGCCGCAGTCGGCGCAGACACCGAACGTGGGCTCGCCGCACTGGGTGTCCACGTGCGCCGTGATACGCCGCATCACGTCTTCCAGGGCTCGCCGCTTTGCCGGGGGAAGCATTTCGATGGCGTGGACCAATGCCTCGGCAGGGTCTTCCGCGAGCGCCCGCTCTCC
>SLMR01000242.1 GCA_007133445.1 Aquisalimonas sp.
CCATGTTCCGGAACTTCTGGTGATGACGGTCTGTGCGCAGAACCTCGAGGACATGCACATGCAGCCGGGCATTGTCCGCTTCCAGTTGCTGCAGAAAAGGCTTCTGGGCCTGGCAGTGCGGGCAGTCCACACTGGCGAACACGTACATGTTGAGGGGCTGGTCGGCCGAAACCGCGAATGCCAGCAACAGCCCGGGCAGAAGGAGGAGCATTCTCAAACCTGGAATTACCGGAAACCGGGACCTGGTGCTGACGTGAGTTTCGTGACACCGCATCCTCGGTCACCCTGTGGTTGCCTGCACCGCCGCAGGCCTGCGGACACCGGGGATTGCCCGACCCGGTGTTGATGGTATGCCACAGCTTAGGCTCTACCCAGGGGCGCTCCCATTGACCAGCGTCATGTCGTCGGCTACTCAGCGAGCATATACTCATCTCCTGCGTCGGTTGCTCACCTGGAGGTCGGCATGCGCCCGGAAGTGACCCCTTTCTTCCACGACGACACCAGTACATGGTCCTACATTGTCGCCCCTCCGGAAGGCGACACCGCGATCATCATCGACCCGGTACTCGACTTCGATTACAAGGCAGCCCGCACCTGGACGGAAACGGCGGACAAGCTGCTCGCGTTCGTGCGCGAGCGCGGCTACCGGGTGGAATGGATACTCGAGACACACGCCCATGCAGACCACATCTCCGCCGCTCCGTACCTGAAAAGGGAACTGGGCGCCAAAGTGGCCATCGGCGAAGGCATCCGAGAGGTGCAGGAACGCTTTAGCAAGGTGTTCAATCTGGCCGGCGAGCAGCAGCCCGGCGGGGAGGATTTCGACCGACTGCTCGCGGAGGGCGAGGTCATCCAGGCCGGAGACCTGGAGATCAAGGTGCTCCACACGCCCGGGCACACCTCGGACAGCAACAGCTTCCTGATCGGCGATGCCGTATTCGTCGGCGACACGCTGTTCCCGCCGGACGTAGGGACCGCGCGCGCGGACTTCCCTGGTGGCGACGCCGGCCTGCTGTTCGATGCCATCCAGAAACTGCTGGCATTGCCTGACGACACCCGCATGTTCGTCTGCCACGACTATGTGCCGGAAGGGCGAGAGCCCCGTTGCCAAACCTCGGTCGCGGAACAACGGGGGAACAACATCCACGTCGGGGGCGACCGGTCGCGGGATGATTATGTGGCCATGCGAAGCGAGCGCGACGCCGGCCTGCCCATGCCGCGGTTGATCATCCCGTCGGTCCAGATCAACATGCGCGCCGGCAAGTTACCGCCCGCCGAGAGCAACCAGACCCATTACCTGAAGGTCCCGATCAACCTGCTCGGCAGCCCCCCGGGGAAGCGCAGCGGGCACGACTGAGCGGTCAGCCGCAGGTTGCGCATGTACCCATGGCTCTCTCCTTCGGCTGGACTGCCTGTGGTAAATGGAATCTCGCCCGGTGCCCTCCCGGCGGATCAACCCTTGATGCAGACCATCGGCACCAGTCGCGCGACCTTGCGCGCGAGACCGGCCCCTTCAGCGGCGTCGACCACGGAGGCCACGTCCTTGTAGGCACCGGGGGCCTCCTCCGCCACGCCGCGCGGACTGGGGCTGCGGATGACAATCCCCCGCTCGGCCAGTGCGTCGATCAGCTGCCGACCCTGCCAGCGACGGCTCGCCTGGCGCCGGCTCATGGCACGACCGGCGCCATGGCAGGCGGAGGAGAAGGCCAGCGACTCGCTGGCCGCCATGCCGGCGAGTACGTAGCTTGCGGTTCCCATGGACCCGCCGACGAGAACGGGCTGGCCGGTCTCGGCGAACGCACGGGGCAGTTCGGGATGTCCGGGCCCGAAGGCGCGCGTCGCCCCCTTGCGATGCACGAACAGACGGCGGTGCTGGCCGTCAATCTCGTGGACCTCTTCCTTGCAGGTATTGTGCGAGACGTCGTAGAGCAACCGGAGCTTCGCCGCCGGGAGCACCCCGGCAAGGACCTGGCGCGCCAGGTGAGTGATGATCTGGCGGTTAGCCAGGGCGCAATTGATGGCCGACCGCATTGCCCCCAGGTACTCCTGACCCAGATCGGAGTTGATGGGGGCACAGGCTAGCTCCCGCTCGGGCAGGGCGATGCCGTACTCATGGGCAGACAGCGCCATACGCTTGAGAAACTCGCCGCCGATCTGGTGCCCGAGACCGCGTGAACCGCAGTGAATGCTGATCACGACCTGGTCCCTGACCAAGCCGAAGGCCGCAGCCGTCGGTTCGTCCAGGATCTCCGCGACCTTCTGCACCTCCAGATAATGGTTTCCGGAACCCAGCGTTCCCATCTCCGCGCGCTGGCGCTCTCGCGCCTCCGCGGAAATCACGGCAGGCACTGCTCCGGCCATCATGCCGCGTTCCTCGATATGCTCCAGATCCTGCTCCTCGCCCCAGCCGCAGCTCACCGCCCAGGCGGCGCCGCCGGACAGCATCGCGTCCATGGCGTCCTCGTCGAGGCGAATCTCGCCGCGGCTGCCCAGGCCGGCCGGAATGGCCGCGAACAGGGCGTCGGCGAGTTCCGCCTTGTGCGCCTCGACCTGGTCGCTCCCCACTCCGGTCAGCAGCGTTCGCACGCCGCAGGAGATGTCGAACCCCACGCCGCCCGCGGAGACCACTCCGCCCAACTCGGGATCGAACGCCGCCACGCCGCCGATGGGAAAGCCGTAGCCCCAATGCGCATCGGGCATGGCGTAAGAAGCCTTGACGATGCCGGGCAGGCGGGCCACGTTGGTGACTTGTTCAAACACCTTGTCATCCATGCCCGCCACCAGCGCCGCGTCGGCATAGAGCACGCCGGGGACGCGCATACCCCCGTCCGGCGCAATATGCCACTCCCACGGGCCCTGCCGGATCAGTCGATTGGTATCCATGACACTCAGACATCCACCACGCATTCGGCCACGCAGGCGCCGGCGTCATCGCGGCAGACGCGCAGGCCGGTCAGCGTGGCACCCTTGATTTCCACCGCCGGCTGGTGACGGGCCATATCGATGGTCTCGCCCCACACCCGGGCGGTCAGCCGCAGGTGCTCGATCACGACGTCGAACCCGGAGAACAGCATGCGGCGGGTCGCCATGGCATAGACCAGCGAGTCGATCCAGTTGATCAACAGGAACTCCTCGTCGGCCCCGTCACAGACCAGCGTCATCTCTGTCACGGGACGCACACGGGAGGGCTCGCAGATCACCGCTGTCATCGCTAGCGCCGCCTGTTGAAACGCCGTTTCCAGGTCCGGCCCGACACCACGGATCCCGATATCGGCTTCATGATGAAAATGCTCCCAACGCGCCCGAATCGCTTTGTTGTCCTCCAAAAGCGCCTCACGACTCCCATTGGCCATGGTGATGCTTCAGTCCGCGGCCGAGTGTGACGGTCGACGGCGGAACTCCAGGTCGCGCTGGCGTTCTACCATCGCTGCCAGATCGTCAAGCAACTCCGCCAACAAGCCGAGCACGTCGTCGGCGGTAATGATCCCGACAAGAACTCCGCTCCCGCTCGTCACCGGGACGCGCCGGACTCCCTTGCGCTGCATCAACTCAAGGGCATCGAACAGGCTGTTGTCCTCGCGCGCAAGCACCGGTGGCTCCGTCACCAGGTCCCCCACGGTCATGGCGTCGGGGTCGAGTGCGGTCGCCATGATCTCGATCACCAGATCGCGGTCGGTGACGATCCCGACGGGGTGGGATTGCCCATCCCGCTCCTCCACCACGACGACGGTACCGACGTGGTGGCGACGCATCAGCAAGGCCGCCTCGGTGGCGGTCTCATCATCCGATAATTCCCGTCTCCCGCAAGCATTCGCTCGACCACCACACCGCCGTCCAGCGCCGAATTTTCCGCGATCTGACGGGCCGGTGCCTGCAGGATGCGCAGTCCGGTCCGCAGGCACCAGCCGCCATGGCGGGGGCTACCGCCACCCTATTCCACCTTGATCCGGTGGCGCCGGACTTCATTGACCTTCGGTAGCGTCAGCTCCAGGATGCCGTTCTCGAATCGAGCCCTGGCCTTGTCTGCATCCACCTCGCTCGGAAGTGCGACGGTACGCTCGAACTCGCCGTGGCTGATCTCCCGCCGAAAGTACACACCCTCGTCCTTGGTTTCCTCGTGCCGGGAGCGACCACGGATCGTCACGAGGTTGTCCGTCACCGTCACATCAAGGTTGTCGCGTTCAATCCCGGGCAGCTCGGCGCGGACAACGAGTTGCTTGTCCTGGTCGACAACGTCCACCTTCGGCATGCCCGCGGGAGGTTGCGGCCAGCGTCCGCGCAACGATTGTTCCGGAAAGGCCGACAACCACCGACGGGGCAACAGGTCGTCGAACCAGCGATCGTAGTCCTCGAACAATGCCGGCCACCTGTCACCGGATCTCGCAACTCCCGTTGGAGCCTTCCCCTCGCCCTTGGTCGGGTTCTTCTCCTGCACCATGATCAAACCTCCTGCGCTGTCCTCTGTCCGACTGACCGGTGCCTCCACCATGTTCCTCAGAACTCTTGATAGCACCGTTTCCACAAGGGGGTCATTGACGCCCGTCAAAGGAGATCAAGAACGGCCGACCGAAGCCGTTGCCGGGCGGATTGCTCACGGGGCAACCACCACCGGCATGACAGCGTCTTCCAGCAGGTCAGGGGCTGCACCGACTCCTCGCGCAGGATCTAAAGGAAGCTGTTGCGGCTACCCGGCGGACACTCCTTCTGCAAGCGTTCGATCATCTCCTGGATCGGCTAACCCAGGGACGCGCCGATGCGCTTTGGCTTGCCACGGAAGAACCGCGAGACGTCAATCAGGCCTTGGTGGTCACGTAGCGCAGAATCTCCACCACCTGCTGCGGCGTCTGCGCCCAGGCCATGGCCGAGGCGTCGACTTCCTTGAGGGGATGGATAACCTCCTCCGCGTGCAGGGTGATGTAGGGCTTGCCGAGTGCGGCGCAGTAGCCCGCGTCGAAGGCGGCGTTCCACTGCTTGTACTTGTCACCGAAACGCACGACCACGATATCGGCCGCGCGGATCTGCGTCTGGGTACGGATGGCATTGACCTTGGCGGACTTGTGATCCCGCCAGAATCCGCTTGCTTCCGGCTCAAGCATGTCGCCGGCCGCATCACTGGCGTCGTGATCGGTCACCGCGGAGGTGAAGCGCACGGGGAGATCCAGGGCAGCGGCCCCGTCGCGGATCTGGTCACGCCAGTCGGTGTGGATTTCCCCCGAGAGATATACGGTCCAGGTCATGGTACCTCCTTACCCGATTGCCAGAATTCGCACGCGAAACAACGTTTTCCAAGGGCGCAAGATACTAACACCTGCCGGCGGAACATTCAGTACGGCGCATTGGGCGACCCCACGAGACAGCGCCTCACCGGTCACCGAGAATCGATGCCGCCCTCTTGGCATTCCTCGCCCGGAACCTGTAAAACGGCGGACCTCACGCAACCGGACCGAGGGAGCCAATGACGACATCATCCAGGCGCACGCTCAGTTACGTGCTCATGGGAGGCGGTGTGCTTCTGCTGGCGCTGTCCGTGCTGCTGCTGATCGCCACGTACCAGCATAACGCCGCTGTGGCAGCCGAACTCGAGGAGGCGCGCGCAGCCGTAGAGCATTCCGCAGAGGCCGCCAACGGCACCGATGAAGAAGTGGCGGAACGGGCCCAGGCGCTGGCGGACATTGACGCGTCGGCCGCCGAGGAGCGTGGCTCCTACGTTCCCCCGGCGGTCATCCTTCTTGCCGGCGCGGGATCATTGCTGATCGGCGCGCGGGTGTATCGCCGCGGACATCAGGACGCCTGACAGCCTTCCGCAGGGACCATGGGCGTGACACTGACCGTCAAAACAACGCACTGAGCCCCAGATAGCCCATGCTGATCCGCTGGCTGACAGTGTCACCACCATCGCCGCCCGGGCCGCGGACCCGGGGCTCCAGCGCATAGCCATCAACACCGCCTCGGAAGGCCAGGTGTGGATTGACGTGAATCTTGACGCCCACGCCGGCGGTGGCCAGGGGCTTGCGGGTGAAGGCGGAGAAATCGTCATCGCGCTCGCTGAGACGGCTGATACCACCGCCGAGGCGACCGTACAGATCAACGCTGTTGGAGACCGGTACATAGCCGACGCCGGTCACCACCAATGCCGAGTAGGTGGCTCGGTAGTCCCCGTCCTCGTACCGGCCGAGATCATGGAAACCCGCCTCGACACCCAGCCATCGGTTGGCGCGATACCCACCGAACAGCCGGAGCCCGGCACTGACGTCGTCGAAATCACTGGAGAAGGCGTCCGTGCCGTCAGTGATCTGGGTCGCCCCGAGGTCAAACCCCCAGTACCCGTAGGAATACTGGGAGGCGGCAGCCGCGGACGGCATGAACATGCCAGCGGCAAGAGCAACAATCAGACAGACTCGTAACATCGCACGCCCCCGGCGTGAGTAAGACCAAGTGTTTGACCGGCAACCGTACCCGCCGGTTCCCGCTCGAGCTGCCGGCGCGGTGACCGTCAATCGTCAGTCACCCCGAACCATTCTGATCAGGGGGTGCACGCCAGGGCGGAACCCGGTATATACTGGAACGCACCCAAGCGCGCAGGTGGCACCGTGTACGCCAACGACACATC
>SLMR01000294.1 GCA_007133445.1 Aquisalimonas sp.
AGCGCCCGTAGCTCAGCTGGATAGAGCACCTGGCTACGAACCAGGCGGTCGGAGGTTCGAATCCTTCCGGGCGCGCCATATGACGGACGAAGGGGAACCCATCGGGTTCCCCTTCGTCGTTGGACGACCAGAGGATTCCCGCCGCACAACGCCTTCAACCGGATTGCTCGGACGTGCGCGCACCCAAGGCAGGGGATAGCTGAACGGGTTACGCCTCCCCGGAACCCGCCCCCAGCGCTTCCGCGACAATGCGCTCGGCTTCCGGTGTGAGCGGAAGGTCCAATGCGAGTCCCTGGGCCTTCTCCGACATCTTGCGCCAGGTCTTGCGGACAATGCGAACCATATGGTCATGCTCGACCTTATGGAGGAAGTCCGCAAAGTAGTTCTCGAGAAATACCAGACAGGCACAGTCCTCCACGGCCTGGACGGCTTGATTGCGCCCCAGGTCCTCCTTGCGGATCATGGACGCGACCTTCGCTGCGGACTCCGCGCTGTAGCCTGATTGCTCCATGGCCTGCGCCGCCATTTCCCCGGCTCGTCGGCCCTGCTCCCGCCGCCAGGCCAGGTACCCTCTGCGCCCGTCGGGATAATCGCTGCGCGGGATGCGCCAGCGCTGGAGATGCTGCGCCCGTACGGCGATACGGGTCAGTTCGTCGGGGGTCTCGTCCACGCGCTCAAGCCATGCACTCATACGCCGGGCGTGCCAGAGCTCCTGGGGGAGTTCCTGGTTGTCGACCCAGACCGTTCGCGGATCTTCGCTATGCAATGCATCGATCCGGCTGATGGTTTGCTGGAAAGGCCTTGTTTCCATGGCTGATTCCTCGTCTTGCGGAAAACTCAGTATGACGACGGCATGCAGCTGGTCAAGGCGCAGAGCGCCCGAGCGTAGGGAGGGATTGCTGCGGCGCCTTCGGCGCCTTGCCCTTCGGGTCGCTGCCGCTAGGCGGCAACGCACTGCTCCGCTTCGCTCCGCGGTCGAACCCGGTTGTTGATGACCGAGGGTTCGAATCAGGCTTCGTCAGCGCGCGGGGCCGTCTGCGGCGGTGGGCATCAGTCGGGGAATGGCGGAGAGGGAGGGATTGCTGGGGCGCCTTCGGCGCCTTGCCCTCCGGGTCGTTGCCGCTGTGCGGCAACGCACTGCTCCGCTTCGCTCCGCGGTCGAACCCGGTTGTTGATGACCGAGGGTTCGAATCAGGCTGCGTCAGCGCGCGCTGCCGTCTGCGGGGGGCGGAGCATCAGTCGGGGGAATGGCGGAGAGGGAGGGATTCGAACCCTCGGTACCGCTTGGGTACACGCGCTTTCCAGGCGCGCTCCTTCGACCGCTCGGACACCTCTCCGGGAAGGTTCAATGGCATGGCTGCTATCGAAGGCGGCAAGGTTAAACCACAACGCCTGGTGGTGCAATGCGTACCAGTTGGAGCTGGCTATCCTCGCGGGGCGGCAATGCAGCCTGATGGATCAGTGCGTTCGCCACCGCGGGTTCAGCGAGCGCGCTGAGCAAGCCGGCATGACGTCACCGGTGTCAAACAGCCTGACCGGGCTGGCTGTGCAGCACCGTGACATAGTCAGCAGTCGCCAGGTGGCCGAGAACCCGCGAATACACCCCACAGTCCGGGACGAAATGCTGCGGCTCAGCAACAGGATGATCATTTCCGTGCCGCTGGTCCTGTACCGGCGTCCGGCGGGCGCCATGAATCTGGTGTGGAATGACGTCCATGAGCTGACCCGGGACGAGCAGGCTTCGCTTCTGCGCTTGGGCTACGTCATGGCGGTGGCCATGGAGCATACCCAGCGCGACCACGAGTCGCGACACGATACGCTGACAGGGCTTCTGAATCGGCGCGAGTTCGAACGGACGGTGGCAGAGCATATCGCCCGTTACGAGCGCCATGGCGCCCCCGTCTCGCTGCTCACGCTCGATCTTGATCTCTTCAAGCAGCACAACGACACCTTCGGCCCTGCCTTTGGCGATCGGATCCTGCAGGGGCTCTCGGCGCTGCTGCGGCGACGCCTGCGCGAGACGGACATCTCGTGCCGGATCGGGGGTGAAGAGTTCGCGTGTCTGCTATCGGATACCGGGGCGGCCGGCGCCCGCGTCGTGGCGGATGATGTGCGGCGTGCTTTCCGGGATATCCGCTTCACGACGGAGCAGGGCGAGACCGCAAGATGTACGCTCAGCATTGGTGTCGCTGAGTACACCGGAGGGGGTGCCGAGGCATTCCTGGACGCGGCTGATCGGCTCTTGTACGCGGCCAAGGAGGCCGGTCGGGATCGTGTCCGGAGCTCCGACGAGGAGCGATGACGCTGGGCTGAATTGGCGCTTTCCCGGGCTCGGCAGGCAGGGCGCATGCGCGGTCCGGGAGGTGTTACACTGCGCTTCCAGCCGAGAAGGCAAATGACGAGTGGAGTCATGAGTTACCAGGTACTGGCCCGGAAGTATCGGCCGCGGACCTTTGCCAGCATGGCCGGGCAGGAGCACGTGCTGCAGGCGCTGGTCAACGGGCTGGATAACGGGCGCCTGCATCACGCCTATCTGTTTACCGGCACCCGTGGCGTGGGCAAGACCACCGTGGCCCGTGTGCTTGCAAAGTGCCTGAACTGCGAGCAGGGCGTCGGCAGTCAGCCTTGTGGCGAATGTGGGGCCTGTCGTGCCATTGACGAGGGTCGGTTCGTGGATCTCATCGAGGTGGATGCGGCCTCGCGGACGCGGGTGGAGGATACCCGCGAGCTGCTCGACAACGTCCAGTATGCCCCCACCCAGGGCCGCTACAAGATCTACCTGGTGGACGAGGTTCACATGCTCTCCACCCACAGCTTCAATGCCCTGTTGAAGACACTGGAAGAGCCCCCGCCGCACGTGAAATTCCTGCTGGCGACCACCGACCCGCAGAAGGTGCCGGTGACCATCCTCTCCCGTTGCCTGCAGTTTAATCTCAAGCGTCTGCCCGCCAGTCTCATCAGCGATTACCTCGGCGGGATTCTGGAGCAAGAGGGAATTGACGCCGAAGGGCCGGCTCTGGCCCGACTCGCGCGGGCGGCGGACGGCAGTATGCGGGATGCCCTGAGTCTGACCGATCAGGCACTGGCCTTCGGCGGCGGTGAGGTGCGCGATGATGACGTCCGTGGCATGCTCGGCAGCATCGAGGATCACAGTGTGCTGGAGATCCTGGAAGCGCTGGTCTCCCGCGATGGCGGAGAGCTCATGGCTGTGGTTGAACGGCTGGCCGAGCGTACCCCCGACTTCAATGACGTGCTGGCAGCGATACTCACCCAGCTGCACGGACTCAGTCTGCGACAGACAGTGCCCGAGGCGGTGGATCAGGATCACCCCGATCATGCGCGGCTGCAGGCGCTGGCGGAAGCGCTGCCAGCGGAAGACGTGCAACTGTTCTACCAGATCGGGCTCACCGGGCGCCGCGACCTGCCGCTGGCGCCGGAACCCCGGATGGGGTTCGAGATGGTCCTGCTGCGGATGCTGGCGTTTCGCCCGGACAACGCGGCGGAAGGCGGTCAGAGCGCGGGGTCAGGTACTCCGGGGGATCGCCGGGTGGCCCAGTCACCCCGCGGCAGCGCCGCGCGACCCGAACGCCCCGTTCCGCAGCAGACCCGTGAACCGGCACCGCCCGCCCCGTCAGATCTGTCGCCGGAACCTGCGAGTACGCCGTCTACTGCTCCGGTTGCGGAGGAGGCGCCGCCGGAGCCGGAGTCGGGTGCGTCGACCCCTGCGCAGGCTGTTGTCGCCGAGGGGCTGCCTCCCTGGCACGAACTCGTTGATGCGCTGGGACTCACCGGCATGGCGCGGGCGCTGGCCATGCAATGCAGCTGGGGTGGGCTGACGGACGGTGTTGTCACGCTTCGGCTGGCACAGCAACATGGATCATTACGGAACAAGTCGCTGGAGCAACGCATCGAAGCGGCGCTCGCGAGTCATCTGGATTCGGCGGTGCGCTTGCGGATCGTGGCCGAGGATGCACCCGAGGCAGGCATGGATACGCCGGCGGCCCGCGTCGAGGAGGCGCGCCGTCGGCGCCAGTCCGAGGCCGAGGTGGCCATACAGGAGGATCCTACCGTGGCGGAGCTGCAGCATCGGTTCGGTGCCGAGGTTCTGCCGGATTCCATACAGCCCGCGGATTGACCGCGGGGCGCGAGAGAGGATGAACGTCATGAAAGGTGGCATGGGCAATCTGATGAAGCAGGCCCAGAAGATGCAGGCCGACATGCAGAAGGCGCAGGAGGAAATCGCGCAGATGGAAGTCACCGGCCAGGCCGGTGGCGGCATGGTTTCGGTGACGCTCAACGGCAAGCACGAGTGCAAGCGCGTCGAGATCGATTCCAGCCTGTTCGGGGATGACGATGATCGGGAGATGATCGGTGACCTGGTAGCGGCAGCGTTCAACGACGCCGCTCGCAAGGTGCACGAGGCCTCCCAGGAGCGCATGCAGGGCATGACGGAAGGCCTGGGCCTGCCCCCGGGCATGAAGCTGCCGTTCTGATCGGCGCGGGGCGCCTGCATGGCCTATTCGCCGCTGATTGAACAGCTCATCGGCAGCCTGCGCTGCCTGCCCGGTGTCGGGCCGAAAAGCGCCCAGCGCATGGCGTTTCATCTGCTGTTGCGGGATCGCCGGGCCGGCGCCGTCCTGGCAGAGGTGCTGGCAGCCGCCATGGAGCGCGTCGGTGAATGCCAGGACTGCCGTCTGCCCACGGAAGACGAGCGTTGCCCGATCTGCCAGAGCGCGCAGCGCGATGCTGCCGTGCTGTGTCTGGTGGAGAGCCCGGCGGACGTGTTTGCGCTGGATCAGGCGACTGACTTCCACGGCCGCTATTTCGTTCTGGGCGGGCGCCTGTCACCGCTTGACGGGATCGGTCCGGAGGAACTCGGTCTGGACCGCCTGGAAGCGCGTTTGCGCGATGGTGAGGTCCGGGAAGTCATCCTTGCCACCAGCCCCACCGTGGAAGGCGAGGCCACCGCACAGTACGTTGCCGAGCTGGCTCGCGAGCATGGCGCCACATGTAGCCGTATCGCACACGGAGTGCCCATGGGCGGCGAGCTGGAAACGGTAGACAGCGGCACGCTCTCGCACGCCTTCGCGGGACGGCGGTCCTACGAGTAGGTACGCTCCCTGAGCAATTCATGGAAGCTGGTCAGCCGGGACGGATGGATGTCGCCCCGGGAGACGGCTGTCTGGACGGCGCAACCCGGTTCCTCGCCGTGTTCACAATCCCGGAACTCGCAGTGGGGTGCCTGCTGCGCGATCTCGGGAAACCCGGTCTGGATGGTGTCGCGGGCGAGATGGCCGAGCCGCAGGATCCGCACCCCCGGTGAATCCACCAGGTCGCCGCCGCCGGGCAGCGGGTACATGGTCGTCTCCGTGGTGGTATGACGGCCCTGGCCGCTGGCCTCGGAAATGGCCTGGGTGCGGGCCTGCCGGTCGGGCACCAGAGCGTTGATCAGGGACGACTTGCCCACTCCGGACTGCCCCACGAGAAGAGTCGTACACCCAGCAAGAGCGGCGGTGAGGTCATCGAGGCCGTCGCCCGACGCTGCGCTGACGTGAAACACCGGGCAGGCATTCCGGGAACTGGCTTCCCGCAGTGTGGCGGGTAGTTCCGGGCGCGCAAGGTCGGCCTTGTTCATGGCCAGCAGCGGTTGCAGCCCGAGATGGGTGGCCAGTACCAGGTAGCGGTCAACCAGCCGCGGGTCCGGTTCCGGTTCCGGGGCGCAGACGATCAGCAGTTGATCCAGATTGGCGGCCAGGGGTTTTTCGCGCCCGCGGTAGTCGGTGCGAACCAGGGTGTTGCGGCGTGGGTGGATGGCGTCGATGACGCACTGGTGAGGCGGGGTGCCGCTCCAGTCCACGGTGTCGCCGGAGACAGTGCGCCCGGTGCGCCGACGGGTGGTGCAGCGGAGCAGGCCGTGGCTGTCGGTCGCCACGACGCTCTCGGCTCCGAAACTGACGATCACGCGCCCTTGCTCCATGCCCTGGTTCCACACCCGGCTGACGGCAGGGGAGCATAGCCTCTGGTAGAATCAGCGGCAATAGCGCTACCAGCAAGGACACCCCATCATGCCGCACAGCGAGGAGAACCTGATCTGGATCGACCTGGAGATGACCGGGCTTGATACGGAGCAGGATCGCATCATCGAGATCGCCACGGTGATCACGGACAGTCACCTGACCATTCTCGCGGAGGGCCCGATGATTGCCATTCACCAGCCGGATCAGGTCCTGCAGGCCATGGATGAATGGAATACCCGTCAGCATGGCCAGAGCGGTCTGACGGACCGCGTGCGGCGCAGCGATTACGACGAAGCTGCTGCTGAAGAGGAGACCCTGGCGTTCCTGGAGCAGTGGGTCCCCGCGGGCAAGTCACCCATGTGTGGTAACAGCATCTGCCAGGACCGCCGCTTCCTGTATCGGAGCATGCCGCGTCTGGAGAGCTATTTCCACTACCGGCATCTGGACGTGAGCACGCTGAAGGAATTGGCGAAGCGCTGGAACCCGGATCTCACCAAGGAGTTCAGGAAGACGGGCAGCCACCTGGCGATGGACGACGTCAAGGAGTCCATTCGCGAACTGCGTTTCTA
>SLMR01000177.1 GCA_007133445.1 Aquisalimonas sp.
GCCTGCTTCGCGGCCGGCGTGGCGCCCCTCCAGGGCCTGGCCGAGGGCTGCCTGGCCCTGGCCCATGCCAGCCGTTATGCCTCCATGCGCCGCGATTTGCTGGAGACCGACGGTCCCTGGCCGGGCCCGGCCGGAGGCGTGCCGACGGCAGTCCAGCCGAACGCGCTGCTGGATGAAGCTGCCGGCAAGGCGGCGCTTGCTGACCGGGGCCTCCCGGTACCGCCGGGGGAGGTGTGCCCTGCGGGCTCGGTCGCCGAGGCCGCGGGGCGGGTCGGCTTTCCGGTGGTGATCAAGGCGCTGGTGCCGGGGCTCGCGCACAAGAGCGATGCCGGCGCCGTGGCCGTTGACGTCACTGATGCGGCGGCGGCGCGGTCCGCGGTGGCAGCCATGGGCGAGCGGCTGGCGACCCAGGGCCTGCACGCCGAGCGCTGGCTGGTGGAGGGCATGGTGACCGATGCCGTGGCGGAACTCATCGTCGGCGTGAAACGCGATCCCCTGGTGGGGCCGGTGCTGGTCATCGGCAGCGGGGGTGTGTTCGCGGAACTGGTGAGTGACGCCCGCACGCTGCTGCTGCCCACCACGGCGGCGAAGGTCCGCGCGGCGCTGGAGTCCACTGGTGCCGGGCGGCGTATCCTGGGCTTTCGCGGCGGCGCGGCCGGTGACATGGCCGCTGCGGTGGAAGCCTGCCTCGCGGTGGCGGACTACGCTGCCGCCGAGCGGGATCGTCTGACTGAACTCGATGTGAATCCATTGATCGTCCGGCCTGCCGGACACGGCGCGGTTGCCGCCGATGCGCTGATTGCGCTGGGTGGCGACGGCGCGGACGGGACCGGACCCGTCACCGGAGCGAGCCATCGCTCCTGTCTTGTTTCCGGATAACGAGAGGAGTCGCAACATGCACACGACTACACAGACCCACAGGACCGTCCGCCGCGCAGGTGGCGGAGTGGTTGCCGCCGCCATGGCGACGGCCATGACCTTCGGCGCCGGCGCCGTCAACGCAGATCATGCGTCCGAGATGCGCTTTGGTGTGCCCACCTGGCCCGGGGTGACGGTCAAGAGCGAAGTGGCGGCCCAGTTGCTCGAGCACATGGGCTACGACACGGACCAGATGAACGCCAGCCCGTCGGTTATCCTCAACTCCCTGGCGAGCGACGAGCTCGACATCTACCTGGGCTCCTGGATGCCCACGCAGCGGGACATGCTGGATCCGCTGGAAGAGGCGGGCGAGGTGGAGGTGCTCACGAAGAACATCTCCGATGCGGTGATGGGTATCGCCGTGCCCGAGTACGTCCGCGATGCGGGTGTGAAGACCGAGGAAGACCTCGCCGAACACGCCGACGAGTTCGATCACACGATCCACGGCATCGAGGCGGGCAGCGGGTTCAACGAGTCCATCCAGGAGGCGATCGACAGCGACCGCCACGGCCTGGGCGACTGGGAGTTGATGCCCTCGAGCACCAGCGCCATGCTCGCTGAAGTGCAGCGGGCGGTGGACCGGGAGGAGTGGATCATCTTCCTGGGGTGGGAGCCGCACTGGATGAACGTCACCCTGGACTTCCACTACATCGAGGCCGTCGGTGACCGCGAAATCGCCGAGACCACCAGCGACGTGCTGACCGTCGGCAACCCCGTGATGCTGGATGCCCATCCTCACGTGGAGCGGTTCCTCACCCAGTACGAGGTGCCCAAGGACGTGCAGTCGGAGTGGATCCTCGAGTACGACCGCGAAGAACGTGATGCCGATGAGGTGGCCCGCGAATGGATCGGTGACAATATGGAGCTGGTCGCCGAGTGGCTGGACGGTGTCGAGACCCGGGACGGTGACGACGCGATGGACGCCGTGCGCGCGGCCTACTAACGACAGCGCCGATCATCCATTGGGATGACGCAGTACCGGCCCGGGCCCGGTGAGGCTGGCCCGGGCCGGTGTTGTCGCATACAGTGCCGGGCATGAGCCCGGACGCGGATGATACCCCCGAGCGGATCGGCTTCCTGCTGATCCCCGAGTTCTCCATGATCGCCTTCTGCGCGGCCGTGGAGCCGCTGCGCATCGCCAACCGCTGCAGCGGGCGGACACTCTACGACTGGACCCTGTATTCCGCCGACGGCGGCCCGGTGCGGGCCAGCAACGGCATGACGCTGCTCAGTGATGCCGCCGTGGACGATCAGGCGCACGCACCCACGGTGATCACCTGCGCCTCGTTCAACCACGACGACTACACCACGCCCGAGCTGCTGCGGTGGCTGCGGCGGCTGGAGGGGCGCAGGGCGGTGCTGGGCGGCATCGACACGGGCTGCTTCCTGCTCGCGCAGGCCGGGCTGCTGGACGGCTACCGGGTGACCCTGCACTGGGAGAGCATTCCCGCCTTCCGCGAGCGCTTCCCGCAGATCCAGTGCACCACGGAGCTGTTCGAAGTGGACGGGCGGCGGCTGACCTCCGCCGGCGGGACGTCGACCATGGACCTCATGCTGCGCTTGATCGCCCGGCGCCACGGTGAGGCGTTGGCGGTGGATGTCTCCGAGCAGCTCATCCACCAGCGCATCCGCAGCCCCTCGGACCACCAGCGCATGGCCCTCGCGGCGCGGCTGGGCGTGCACAATCCCACGCTGCTGGGCGCCATCGATCACATGAGCCGCAACATGGAGCAGCCCCTGTCCATGGCCGAGGTGGCGGAGGTGACCGGGGTATCCCTGCGCCAGCTCGAGCGGCTGTTCGCCGAGCATCTCCACACCACGCCGCAGCAGTATTACCTGGCCGAACGCCTGGAACACGCCCGCTACCTGCTGCAGCAGACGGACATGCCTGTGTTGGACGTGGCCGTGGCCTGCGGTTTCGCCGCCACGGCCAGCCTGTCACGGGCCTACCGGAATCACTTCGGCGTCCCGCCGAGCCGTGATCGGCGGTGGACGGAGGGGTGATGCGGGTGAGCAATGACGGTTGGGTCGCGGCTTACGCCGCTCCTACGGGCGGTGGTGGCGGAGTAGCGGGGTAGGGTGCATCTCGATGCACCGCAAACGGCGTCCGGCAAACCTCCTTGGCCGGTATGTCGGGATACGGCGCATCAAGATGCACCCTACGGGCGCCATTCCCGTGCCGGTGGTGGTACCCCCACCCGCCGGTAGGAGCGGCGTAAGCCGCGACCCCTGGCCGCCCGCGCCTCACCCCCGGCGGATACCAATCGGCCGCCCGATCTCCTTGGGCATCGGCAACTCCCGGTCCGCCTCCGCCATGGCCTCCAGACGCTCCAGCGGCTCCCCCTGGAAACGGCCCGGCCGACCCGTGCTGGTGTCGATGACCATGAGCATCTGCTCCGATGTGGCACGCACCGCACCATGACCGTCCACCAGCCGCAGGAAGACGTGGGCCCGCTTGGCGTCACGGTCCACGATCTGCGCGTCCACCTGCAGGCGTTCGCCGGCGAACGCCTCCCGCACGTAGCGGATGTGGTTCTCCAGCGTGTAGATGGTGAGCTGCTCCCGCTCCCGATAGGCCGCATCCATGCCAAGGCGCTGGATGAACGCCTCCACCGCCTTGCTGAAGGGGATGGCGTAGGCGGCGTCGTTCATGTGGCCGTTGTAGTCCACCCACTCGTCGAGCACAGTGCATTCGGTCAGCGTGCGCGGTTGCGACATGGTCAGATCCTGTTCTCCAGCCCCTCGTTCTCGGGCCAGTATTCTTGCACCAGGTCCAGCAGCCGCACCAGGAACTCGTCCCGCCGCTGCTCCAGCTCCCGCACGCTGCGTTCACCCGCCTGGTGCTCGCAGCCCTGGACGACACGGTCGATAAGGGTGTCCGTGAGCTCCGGCGCTTCCAGGCGGGTCCAGGGCTGTTTCAGGGCCGGGCCGAACTGCTCGAGCATGTGCCGCATGCCGGCATCGCCGCCGGCGAGGTGAAACGTGAGAAACGTGCCCATCAGCGACCAGCGCAGGCCGGCACCGTAGACCACGGCGGCGTCCACCTCTTCGGTGGTGGCCACGCCGTCGTTGACCAGATGCAGGGCCTCCCGCCACAGCGCCTCCATGAGCCGGTCGGCGATGTGGCCGGGCACCTCGCGGCGGACGGTGAGCGGGCGCATGCCGAGGTCACTGTAGAACCCGCGGGCGTGATCCATGGCGGCGCCGGCGGTCTGCTCGCCCCCCACCAGCTCCACCAGGGGGAGCAGGTAGACGGGGTTGAATGGGTGCGCGACGAATACGCGCTCCGGATGCCGGCAGTCCGCCTGCAGGGTCGTCGGCATCAAGCCGGAGGTGCTGGAGGCGATGGGCGTGGCCGGGTCCGTGGCGGCATCGATGCGGGCGAGCACGTCGCGTTTTACGGCCTCGTCCTCCGGTGCATTCTCCTGAACCAGAGTGGCGCCGGTGACGGCGTCTTCCAGGTCGGTGGTGAACCGGATGCGCTCGCGGCTGGCCTCCGGGTGCAGGCCGGTACGCTCCAGCGCCGGCCACGCGGTGTCGATCGCGGCCTGCAGCCTTTGCGCGCCGGCCGGGTCCGGGTCGGTGACGACCACGTCCAGACCGCTGGCCAGGCAGCGCGCCGCCCAGCCGTTGCCGATGACGCCGGCGCCGACGATGGCCACAGGCCCGCGGGCGGTCGGGTGATGTTCGCTTGCTGCCATTGCTCGCGTGTCCTTGGTTAGTGGGGATCGCGCAGACCCAGCATGGTGCGCGCTTCAGCCGGCGTGACCGCGCGTGCCCCCAGGTTCTCGATGGTGGTCAGTGCCTTCTCGACCAGGGCGCCATTGCTGGCCAGTACGCCCCTGGAGAGGAACAGGTTGTCCTCCAGGCCCACGCGCACGTTGCCGCCCAGGAGCACTGCCTGGGCCGCCATGGGGAGCTGGTCGCGACCGATGCCGAAGGCGGCCCAGTGGGCGTTGTCCGGCAGCTTGTTGCGCATGGCCAGCATGGTCTCGGGGTCCGCTTCGGCGCCCCAGGGAATGCCCAGGCAGAGCTGGAACAGGGGCGGGTCGTCGATCAGGCCGTCGTGGTGGAGCTGCCGCGCCAGCCGTACGTGGCCGAGGTCGAAGCACTCGATCTCCGGCTTCACGCCGGCGGCCTGGATCAGTTCGGCCTGGCGGCGTGCCCAGGGCGCGGTGTTGACATAGAGGTTGTCGGCAAAGTTGTAGCTGCCGCAGTCCAGGGTGCAGATCTCCGGAAGCAGCTCACCCACCGGCAGGTGGCGGCGCTCCGGGGTGAGCAGGTCCGTTCCCGGCCCGCCCCGGGCCGGATCCTCCTCGGACGGTGCCCAGTCGCCACCGCCGCCGGCGGTCATGTTCAGCACCACGTCCGTTTCCGCCGACCGCACGCGTTCCACCACCTCACGGAACAGGGCAGGATCATGGCTGTGCGCGCCGGTCTCCGGGTCACGCACGTGGATATGGGCCACGGCAGCGCCGGCCCGGGCCGCCTCGATGCAGGCATCGGCAATGGCCGCCGGCGTGACCGGCACCGCCGGGTTGCGCTCGACCGTGTCGCCGGCCCCGGTGACAGCGCAGCTAATGATGACGTTGCGGTTCATGGTGTCCTCCCCGGCATGCTCGATCGTCCAGCGCATCGTGCCCGGGGCCGGAGCGGGGCTGTTGACGGGAAACGCCGCTCCCATGACCGGGAGCGACGACATCACCGGCTGTAGCCCGCGCGCAACACCTTGCGGCCACGGAGCGAACGCGTTTCCATGCCGCGGGAAAGGATCGAATCATCCATTGCGCGGTTGCCGCACGGGGTAATCGCACGAGTCGGAGAGTGTTGCATGAAGCGGATAGCCAGGATTCTGATCGGCCTTGTCGTGCTGCTGTTGGTGCTCGGCGTCGTGGGCGTATTGCTGGCCGATACCATCGCACGCCAGGGAATCGAGCGCGGAGGTACGGAGGCGACCGGCACGGAGGTCTCCCTGGACCGTGCCTCGCTGGCGCTGCTCGAAGGCGGGCTTGCCCTGGATAATCTGTCGGTGGCCAACCCGGATGGCTATGCGTCGGATCAATTCCTGACCCTTGGCCAGGGGAGCGTGACGGTGGTGCCGCGCTCGTTGATGACCGACGACGTCCGCATCGCAAGTGTGCGCTTGAGTGGAATGGAGCTTGATCTCGAGCAGGACGGGGGAACCTCCAACGTGCGCGAGATCCTCGAGCACACGGCATCGGAACGTGCGGGCGAGGACGACGACGCGGACGTGGACGAGGAGACCGAGGACGCCACGGGGCGGCGCGTCACCGTGGAGGAACTGACACTCGATGACACCCATGTGGTGGTGCGCGCGGGTGTGGCCGGCGAGCAGGTGACGGTGGAACTGAGGCTCGATGGCGTGGAACTACGCGACGTGGGCACCGAGACGGCCGGGGAAGACGTGGTCGCCGATGTCCTCGGTTTGCTGCTGGAAGCGGTCATGCTCAGCACCCTGGAAGCGTCCGCGGATGCGCTCCCGGAACCGCTGGATGGGGAGTTCGCCGACCGGCTGACGGACATGGCGCCGGAGGCCGGGATCAGCTACGAGCATGTGGACAGCGGAAGCGTGTCAGTGGAAGACGTGCGTGGCGATAGCGGCGTGGTCGACGCC
>SLMR01000017.1 GCA_007133445.1 Aquisalimonas sp.
CTCATGCCCAGCGTGCGTGCGGTGGCCGTCATCAACCAGCTCGACGACGCCCCCATGCCGGAGGGCGAGCACTTCGTGCCCTGGGACGAGGCGCTGGCCGCCCACGACGGCAGCGAGCCGGGGTTCACCCCCCTGCCGGCGGACCACCCGCTCTACATCCTCTACTCCTCCGGCACCACCGGGAAGCCCAAGTGCATCGTCCACGGCGCCGGCGGCATTCTCCTGAACCACGCCAAGGAGCTGGTCCTGCACGGTGACGTGGCCGAGGGCGACCGGTTCTTCTACTTCACCACCTGCGGCTGGATGATGTGGAACTGGCAGGCCTCGGCACTGCTCGCCGGCGCAACGGTGGTGGTCTACGACGGCTCGCCGGGGTATCCAGACGTGGGCATGCCGTGGCGGCTGGCGGAGTCCGAACGCCTGACGCATTTCGGCACCAGTGCCCGCTTCATCGCCGCCTGCCGCAAGGCGGAGCTCAATCCGGGGCAGGACCTGGACCTGGGGCCGCTGCGCGTGGTGTTCTCCACCGGTTCGCCGCTGCTGCCCGAGGACTACGACTGGTTCTATAACGCCGTAGCTCCGGACATCCTGCTCGGCTCCATTGCCGGCGGCACGGACATCTGCGCCTGCTTCGTGGGCAGCACCCCGTTGCTTCCCGTCCGTCGCGGCGAGATCCAGGCCCCCATGCTGGGCGCCGACGTGGCAGCTTTCGACGAGGACGGCAAGGAAACCGACGGTCGCGGGGAGCTGGTGTGCCGACAGCCGCTACCCTCCATGCCCGTGGCCTTCTGGAACGATCCGGACGGCAGCCGCTACCGGGAGGCGTACTTCGACACCTTCCCCGGGATCTGGGCCCACGGCGACTTCATCGGCTTCACCGAGCACGGTGGCGCCATCATCTACGGCCGCTCGGATGCGGTGCTCAACCCGGGCGGGGTGCGCATCGGCACCGCGGAAATCTACCGCCAGGTGGAGAAAGAGCCCCGTATTGCGGACAGCCTGGTGGTGGGCCGACCCGTGGAGGGGGACGTGGAAGTTGTCCTGCTGGTGATGCCCGCTGCGGGTGTCACCGTGGACGGCCAACTACGCAAGGAACTGCGCCAGCGCATCAAGGATGGCGCGAGCCCGCGCCACGTGCCCCGCCACATCGTGGAGGTCACGGACATCCCCTACACCCGGAGCGGCAAGAAGGTCGAGCTCGCAGTCACCCGCATGCTGCGGGGTGACAAGAAGGAGGAGAACCTCGCCGCGTTGTCCAATCCCGAGTCGCTGGATAGCATCCGGGCCACTCTGGACGAAGTGGACCTGCTGCCGAAAGGCGATTGAACCACACTGGCCTGCGCTCGCCTTTCGCGGGTGCAGGCCGCCGATACCACCGCTCCGGGGGTCGCGGCTGGCGCCGCTCCTACAAATGGATGCGGACGCCTCCGCCCTAGCAGGCGTAGGGTGCATCTTGATGCACCTTCTGACGACATGCCGGCCAGGGCGGTTCTTCGAAGGCCGTTCGCGGTGCATCAAGATGCACCCTACGGCCGGCCATGGGCAGGAGCGGCGCGAGGCAAGAAGGCCCCGGACCCGCTCGCCAACAATCCGCACCTTCTCGGACCCCCGTAACCGGAACTGTTTCGCATCAGCGACATGGGGCAAGTGCTAAGTTTTTGTTGAACGCAGGGTTCGTTTATAGTTCCGTGTCAGCAACGGATGCGGCAACGATAATGACACCAGGGGCACCGGGAAGGCTGCCGGCCGACTTCGAATTACCTGCTGCTCGACCTGAAAACCGCCTAGCGCCCCGTCTGGGGCAATGTGGCCTGCGAACGGACGGACTGACTCCCAAGCAATGGCAACCCCCAACCCCACCATGAAATTCAGCGGCCTCGCCGGAAGACTCGTCCGTGACGGGCTGATCCAGGAAGGGGATGCGCGCAGCGCCGTCGAGGCGGCGCGCAAGGCCCGCGAGCCACTGGTCGCCCATCTGGTGGAGAAGAACCTGGTCAGCGCCCGGGACCTTGCCCATGCCGGCGCCGCCGAGTTCGGTGTACCACTCCTGGACCTGGACGCCATGGAACCCGACGGCACGGCCGTCAAGCTGGTCAAGGAAAAGCTGATCCGCCATCACCGGGTACTGCCCTTGCTCAAGCGGGGCAAGCGGCTGTTCGTGGCCGTGACCGATGCCACCAACCTGGAAGCGCTGGACGAGTTCAAGTTCCACACCGGACTGACCACCGAACCCATTCTGGTCGAGCACGACAAGCTTCAGCGCGCCATCGAGAAGGCCCTGGACGCCGCCGACAGCAATTTCGGCATGGACGACGAAGACCTCGATGGGGACCTGGAGAACCTGCAGGTCTCCGGTGGGGATGACGACGACACCGCCACGGATGCCTCCGAAGCGGATGCCGACGACGCGCCGGTGGTGCGCTTCGTGAACAAGGTGCTGGTGGATGCCATCAACAAGGGCGCGTCGGATATCCACTTCGAGCCCTACGAGAAGAAGTACCGCGTGCGCTTCCGCCAGGACGGCATGCTGCACACGGTGGCCAGCCCGCCTCTGGGCCTGGCGCCGCGTATTTCAGCACGCCTTAAAGTGATGTCGCGCATGGACATCGCCGAGCGGCGCGTTCCGCAGGACGGGCGCATCAAGATGAACCTGTCCAAGACCCGCGCCATCGACTTCCGTGTCAGTAGCTGCCCGACGCTGTTCGGCGAGAAGATCGTGCTGCGTATCCTCGATCCGAGCAGTGCCATGCTGGGGATCGACAAGCTCGGCTACGAACCCGAGCAGAAGGATCGCTTCATGAACGCGATCCACAAGCCCTACGGGATGGTGCTGGTCACCGGACCCACCGGCAGCGGCAAGACCGTGTCGCTGTACACGGCACTGAACATCCTCAACACCGATGACCGCAACATCTCCACCTGCGAGGACCCGGTGGAAATCAACCTGCCGGGCATCAATCAGGTGAACATGAACCCCAAGGCCGGCCTCACGTTCGCGGCCGCCCTGCGCGCCTTCCTGCGACAGGACCCGGACATCGTCATGGTCGGTGAGATCCGCGACCTGGAAACTGCAGAAATCGCGGTGAAGGCGGCCCAGACCGGGCACCTGGTGCTGTCCACACTACACACCAACGACGCCCCGCAGACGCTGACACGCCTCATGAACATGGGGCTGCCGTCATACAACATCGCCTCGTCGGTGCACCTGATCATCGCGCAACGACTGGCACGACGGCTTTGCAACAACTGCAAGACGCCCCTCGAAATCCCCAACGAGACCCTTAAGGAGGAAGGCTTTACCGATGACGACCTGAACGATCTCAAGGTCTTCGGCCCGGTTGGCTGCGACCAGTGCACGCAGGGCTACAAGGGGCGCGTTGGCATCTACCAGGTCATGCCGGTTTCCGAGGCAATGGGCCGCATCATCATGGAAGGCGGCAATTCCATGGAGCTGGAACAACAGGCCGCCAGGGAGGGCGTCAACAATCTGCGCCGCTCAGGGCTCATGAAAGTCATGCAGGGCGTCACCAGCCTGGATGAGATCAATCGCGTCACCAAGGATTAGAGACGATGGCACAGAAAGCGGCAAAGCAGCAGCCGACCTTCACCTGGGAGGGTGTCGACAAACGCGGGGAGCGCGTCAAGGGCGAGAACAAGGCGGCCAACGTCACCATGATGAAGGCAGAGCTGCGCCGCCTGGGGATTCAGCCCAGAACGGTCCGGCGCAAGTCCGCTCTGGCCAGCCTGGGCCAGCGCAAGAAGAAGATCGAGGCGGGCGACATCGCCGTGTTCAGCCGCCAGCTGGCAACCATGATGAACGCCGGTGTGCCGCTGGTACAGGGACTCGACATCATGGGCCAGGGGCACGAGAACCCGGCCATGCGCGACCTGATCCAGGAGATCAAGACCGACGTCGAGGGCGGTAACAACTTCAGTGACACCCTGCGCAAGCATCCGCGCTATTTCGGTGACCTCTTCTGCAACTTGGTAGAGGCAGGCGAGGCCGCCGGCGTGCTGGACACGCTGCTGGACAGGCTGGCCACATACCTGGAGAAGACGGAGTCCATCAAGAAGAAGATCCGCAAGGCGATGTTCTATCCGTCGGCGGTGCTGGTGGTGGCATTCATTGTGAGCGCGATTCTCCTGATCTTCGTCGTCCCCGAGTTCCAGAGCATGTTCCAGGGCTTTGGTGCTGACCTGCCGGTGTTCACGCAGTTCGTGATCAACCTCTCGGAGTTGTTCCAGGCATACTGGTACGTGATCTTCGGCGGCATCGTCGCCGCGGGGGTCGCCTTTGTCATGGCGCACCGACGATCGCCACGATTCCGACGCTTCCTCGACCGCGTACTGCTGAAGACGCCGGTGGTGGGCTCCATCGTCGACAAAGCGGCCACGGCGCGCTTCGGCCGCACTCTTTCGACCATGTTTGCCGCCGGCGTGCCGCTGGTGGAAGCGCTGGAGTCAGTGTCGGGGGCGTGTGGCAGCAGCGTCTACGAGGACGCAATCCTGGAAATGAAGGACCAGGTCGCCTCCGGTCAACAGCTCAACGTGTCCATGCGCTTGTCAAACCTGTTCCCCCACATGGTGGTGCAGATGGCTGCCATCGGCGAGGAATCGGGCTCCCTGGACACCATGCTTGCCAAGGTGGCGGACTTCTACGAGGAGGAAGTTGACAACCAGATCGACAGCCTCAGCAGCCTGCTGGAGCCATTCATCATGGTCATTCTCGGCGTGCTGGTCGGCGGCCTGGTGATCGCCATGTATCTGCCCATCTTCCAGATGGGTCAGGTTGTCTGAACCGGTGATGACCTGCTGATGACGCTCCTCGAGGCCCTCGAGCAACCGGTCATGCTGTTACCCGCGGTACTGGTGCTGGGGCTGCTGGTGGGCAGCTTCCTCAACGTGGTGATCCTGCGCGTCCCGGTGATGCTGGAGCGCGACTGGCGTCGGCAGGCCCGGGAAATCCTGGACGAATCCGCCGACGCACCGAAGGGCGACCGCTTCGACCTGGTCCACCCTGGCTCGCACTGCCCTGCCTGCCAGCGCCCCGTCCGGGCCCTGGAAAACATCCCCGTCGTGAGCTGGCTCGCGCTGCGCGGCCGCTGCCGGGGGTGTGGAGCACGCATCAGCGCACGCTACCCACTGATCGAACTGGCCACGGGCGTCCTCTCGGCGCTCCTGGCCTGGCATTTCGGCTGGAGCGTGGAACTGGCCGCCGCTCTGGTCCTGACCTGGTCGCTGATCGCCCTGTCCGGCATCGACATTGACCACCAACTGCTCCCGGACAACATCACCCTGCCGGTGCTGTGGCTGGGTCTTGGGGTCAGCCTGGCCGGTGTCTTCACCGGGATCGAGCAGGCGGTCATCGGTGCCATGGCCGGCTATCTCAGCCTATGGCTCGTGTTCCATGTCTTCCGCTTTGTTACCGGCAAGGAAGGCATGGGTTACGGGGACTTCAAGCTGTTGGCGCTTCTGGGAGCATGGCTGGGCTGGCAGGCGCTGCCGGTCATCATTCTGCTCAGTTCCCTGGTGGGGGCGGTGGTCGGTATCGCCATGATTGTGCTGCTCGGACGGAACCGCCAGCTTCCGATTCCATTCGGACCCTACCTTGCCGCTGCCGGCTGGCTTACCTTACTGTGGCGGGATGACATAATCGCCGGTTATCTTCGCTGGGCCGGCCTGGGATAATGTGCGGGCGCAAGGCCGGGAGCTTGGACTTACGCCATGATTCACGCGACTAGACATCGAGTCATCAGGGGAGAGTGGTGCTGATCGTCGGCCTCACCGGTGGCATTGCCAGCGGCAAAACAACCGTCTCCGAGCTGTTCGCCGGCCTGGGTGTACCAGTGGTGGATGCCGACGTTGCCGCGCGCCGGGTGGTCGAGCCGGGGCAGCCGGCGCTGGCAGAGCTGGCCGACGAGTTCGGTGACGACATCCTCAGCGACACCGGCACGCTGGATCGGGCTCGCCTGCGTGCCCGGGCATTCACCGATCCGGCGTTGCGCCAGCGGCTGGAGGCCATCCTGCACCCACGCATTCAGGCCCACATGGATGCCGAGATCGCCGCATGCCACGGCCCTTACGTGATCATGGCGGTGCCGTTGCTGGTGGAGGGCGATCTCCTCCGCCGCGTGGACCGGGTGCTGGTGGTGGATGTTCCCGAGGAAACCCAGGTCAACCGGCTGACCAGCCGGGACGGCAGCACGCCCGAGGAGGCCCGGGCCATTCTTGCGGCGCAGTCATCGCGGCAGCAGCGCCTGAGCCATGCCGACGACATCGTCGATAACACCGGCGACCTGGACAACCTCAGACAACAGGTGGAACGCCTGCATGAACAATATCTGGCCCTGGCCGCAGCGCCCACGGAGCGCGCCGCCGGGACCACCGAGGAGACCGACCGCTAATGGCAGATCCGGCAGACAGCGACAACGATCTGGTCACGTTCGAACAGCCGCTGAACGAACGTATCCGCACGCTCATGCGCCTGGAAAACCTCTTCGGTCAGGGTCGC
>SLMR01000021.1 GCA_007133445.1 Aquisalimonas sp.
GCCCGTGCCGCCACAGGAATGGGCACGGGCAGCCCCTGGTCGCGCAGGGTTGCCAGCAGGCGCCATTCCCGGAACGGGCGGGTGCGCTCACGGCCGGTCCAGACGTAGACATCCGGTGACAAACGCGCGACGATCCCTCCGCGCCAGTAGTGGCGCAGCACGAAGGTGGTGCCGTCCAGGTGGAAGAACCACGCGCTGCTGCGCCCGGTGCCGGTGCCGCTGATCAGCTCCCGCTGCGCCAGGGCGTCCGGGTCGAAGAGCCACTCCGGCAGAGGGTCCACGCACCGAGGGTCGTGGATGATATGGTCCGAGCCATGCTGTTGCACAACCTGATGGTTCATACCCCGTCGGCTTCCCTTGCTGAACCACCGCAGCGGCTGTGCCTGTTCCGCCTGTCCGCCATTGGCGACTGCTGCCACCTGGTGCCGGTGATTCGGACCCTCCAGGCCGCCTGGCCGCAGACTCGGCTGACCTGGATCATCGGCCGCACCGAAGCGGCCCTGCTTGGTGATCTCGACGGCGTGGAGTGTATCACCTTCGACAAGCGTGCCGGCCGCCGTGCCCTGCGGCAGCAGCTCGGCGACCGCAGGTTCGACGCCCTGCTGCTCATGCAGGTGGCGTTGCGTGCCGGCTGGGCCTCCACCGCCGTGCGCGCGCCGTTGCGGGTGGGGTTCGACCGCGGCCGCAGCAAGGATCTGCATGGCCTGTTCGTCAATCGTCGTATTGCTTCCCACCCGCGCGCCCATGTCATGGAGGGGTTCTTCGACTTCATCCAGGCCCTGGGTGTGACCGAGCGCCAGCTGCGCTGGGATGTGCCGGTGCCCGAACCCGCCCGGGCCCGTGCCGAGGAGCTGATCCCCGACGACCAGCCCACGCTCCTGATCAGCCCCTGCAGCAGCCAGCGCTTCAACAACTTCCGCAATTGGCCGGCGGATCGCTATGCCGAGGTGGCGACCGAGGCCGTTCGCCGCCACGGTATGCGCGTCATCCTCACCGGCGGCCCCAGTGACGAGGAACGCGCCTATGCCGAGGCCATCAGCGCGCGCGCCGGCGTGCCGGTCACCGACTGCATCGGCAGGACGTCCCTGAAGGAGCTGTTCGCGCTGCTGGAGCGGGCGACCGTGCTCGTCTCGCCGGATTCCGGGCCCGCCCACATGGCCGTGGCCGCCGGCACGCCGGTGATCGGCCTCTACGCCACCTCGAACCCGGATCGCACGGGCCCGTATCTCGGCCGCGAATGGGTGGTGAATCGCTATCCCGAGGCCGTGCGCGCCGAGCTCGGCCGGGACGTCAGCGACATCGCGTGGGGGCGGCGGGTCCGCAAGGCGGATGCCATGGCCCTGATCCAGGTCAATGACGTGCTGGAGCGTCTGGCTATACTGCTGCAGACACCAGCCGAGGCGCGGCTGCTGCCCCCCGAGCGGAGTCGGCCGGAGGCCTGATGCGACACCTCTACAGCCTGCTGTGGTACCTGATCACGCCAGGCCTGCTGATCTACCTGGCCTGGCGCGCCCGGCGCGAGCCACCCTACCGGGAGCAATGGGCCCGCCGGTTCGGATTGAGCGCTCCGCAGGTGCCCGCCGGTGCCATCTGGGTCCATGCAGCGTCCATGGGTGAGGTGCAGGCCTCGGCGGTGTTCATCCGCGAACTCCGCGCCGCCCACCCGGACATCCCGCTGGTGGTCAGTACCATGACGCCCACTGGTGCTGCCCACGTGCAGCGCCTCTTCGGTGAAGGTGTCCATCACGCCTACCTGCCCTTCGACTACCCCCATGCCGTGGCGCTGTTTCTGCGCGCCCTGCGCCCGCGGCTGGCGGTGATCGTGGAAATGGAGCTGTGGCCGAACCTGTTCGCCGCTATCCGCCGGCGCGGTATCCCGCTGCTGCTGGTGAACGCCCGGCTCTCCGCCGCCAGCGCCCGCGGCTACAGCCGTCTGCGCGGGCTCATGGCCGGCGTGCTCCAGTGCCCGGATGCCATTGCCGCCCAGAGTCGTGAGCACGCCCGCCGGCTGATCCACCTGGGCGCGCCGGCGGAGCGCATGTCGGTCACCGGCAGCCTCAAGTTCGATGTCACCGTGCCCGCCAGCGCCCGGGAGCAGGGTGAGGCGCTGCGGGCGACCCTGGGCGCCGAGCGGCCGGTCTGGATCGCCGCCAGCACCCGTGACGGCGAGGAGGAACGGGTGCTGGACGCCTTCGACGAGGTGCGCCGGACCATTCCGGATGCGCTGCTGCTGCTGGTGCCGCGTCACCCGGACCGCTTCGCCCGCGTCGGCAGCCTGTGCCGGGAGCGTGACTACGTGGTCGTGACCCGCAGCAGCGGTGATGTCTGCACACCCGACACCCACGTCCTCCTCGGTGACAGCATGGGGGAGATGCCCGTGTTCTATGCCGCCGCCGATGTCGCCTTCGTGGGCGGCAGCCTGGTGCCCCTGGGCGGTCAGAACGTGCTGGAGCCGGCGGCGCTGGCCCTGCCCGTGGTGGTCGGCCCGCACACCTACAATTTCGAACAGATCGTCCAGCAGCTGGTGGCGCAGGGCGGCGCCTACCAGGTGGCGGACCACCACCACCTGGCGGATGCGGTGATCGAGCTGCTGGAGCGCCCGGAGCGGCGGGCGGAGATGGGGCGTCGGGCCCACGCCTTGATCGAGGCGAATCGGGGTGCCACCGGGCAGGTGCTGGCCCTCGTGGAACGGTTCCTATCCCCGGGCTGACCCGCGACCGTCACTCCACAGCGGCAGCCCCATGGCGTGCCGCATGACCTGGCGCCGACCCACGGGAACCTTGTCCGCCAGCCGCAGCACGCCGCTGGCGATTCGCGTCAGCGGGCCGGGTTCACGGGTGAAGAGCCGGTGGAAGCTGTCGGTGGCCACCATCATGGCCAGCGCCCGGGGCCGATGCCGGTGCTCGTAGTCCGCCAGCACGGCGGCGGTTCCCGGGTCGCGACCCAACTCCCGGGCGTGCAGCAGCGTGTCGACCAGCGTATCCACCCCCTGCAGGCCCAGGTTCAGGCCCTGGCCCACCAGCGGGTGGATGGCGTGCGCCGCGTCGCCGACCAGGGCGACGCGGCTGGACGTGTAGCTCGTGGCGTGCTGGCGCCGGATGGGAAAGCTGGCCCGGCCCAGCACCGCGGTGATGCCACCCAGCTCCTCGGGGAAGGCATCGACGATCTCGCCGGCCAGGGTTTCGTCATCCAGAGACTCCAGCAGCGACACCGTGTCCGGGTCGTTGTACCAGACCAGCGAGGCCCGATGGCCGGGCAGCGGCAGAAAGGCCTGGGGGCCGCTGGGGGTGAAGCGCTGCCAGGTCACATCCTGCTGCGGCAGCTCCGTGGCCACGTTCACGACCAGTGCCCGCAGTCCGTAGTCGGTGCTGGTGTAATCGATCTCGGCGAGCTGGCGGACGGTGGAGCGGGCGCCGTCGGCGCCGATCACCAGCTCTGCCTCCACCTCGGTGCCGTTGTTCAGCGTCAGGCTGGCACCCGTGGCGTCAGCCGTCAGCGCTGCTGGCCGCGCCGGTGCGATCCAGCGCACGTTCGGAATCCCGGCCAGCGCCTCGTGCAGCCCGGCAAGAATCACCTGGTTCTCCACGAACCAGCCGAACCAGTCGTGACCTATCTCGCGCGCATCGAAGCGTGTCTCCGCACCGCTCATGTCCCGTGCACGCACGCCACGGAAGGGACAGACACGGCGACGCGTCATGCCGTCCCAGGCGCCGGCACGCTGGAACAGCTCGGAGGAGGCGAGATTGACGGAGGAGACGCGCAGATCCGGGGTCGCGTCAGCCGGATCGGTGGTTGTCGGCGGGTGTTCTTCCACCACGGCCACGTCCACGCCGGCCCGACCGAGCAGACAGGCCAGCGACGCGCCGACCATGCCGCCGCCAACCACGATGACTTCCGTCGACTCCGTCATGGGCGCCCGCCCGGCAGACCTCAGAAATCGAAACGCCGGGTCCGCGGTGCGTTCACCAGCGGCGGCAGCCAGGTGTCGAACAGGCTCTCGGTCGACCACTGATTCTGGCCTACCCGGGTGATTAGCAGTCCTTCCATGATCGGCGCCTCGCCGACGATGAGAATGAGCCGGCCGCCCACGGTCAGGGATTCGTGGAAGCCCTTGTGCAGCTCGGGCAGGCCGCCGGTGACAACGATGGCGTCGTAGCGGTTGCCGTCATCCCAGCCCCGGGCAGCGTCGCCCTGCTCAAGGGTGACATTGCGGATGGCCTCGCGCTCCAGGCGCTCGGCCGCCTGATCCAGGAAATCCTGATGGATGTCCACGCTGACCACCTGCCGGCACAGCCGCGCCAGGCAGGCCGTGAAATAACCACTGCCAGTGCCGATCTCAAGCACCTGCTCCGCCTGCGTCAGCTCCGCCGCCTGGGCCATCCGGCCCTCCTGCTTGGGCGACAGCATGACCTCGTCGTGGCCGATGGGGAGGTTCATGTCCGAGAAGGCAAGATTGCGCAGGTGGTCGGGCACGAAGCGCTCCCGCGGGGTGTGCTGCAGCACGTCCAGCACCCGGGGATCCAGCACCTCCCATGGGCGGATCTGCTGCTCCACCATGTTGAAACGGGCCTGTTCCAGGTTCATTTCGCTCATCCCACCCTCCGTCTGTTGTGCCCGGGCCCCGCAATCCTAAGCAGATTCCCCCGTGTCGGCAAGCAGTTGCGCCAGCGGAACAACCGGCTTCCTGATTGCAAATGATTCGCAATTCGCTTAACGTCCCAGACTGAATCTTACCCACAGGGAGCAGGCCGCTACATGGCCGACGCCGGAACGCTTGCCGACTTTGCCGGCCGCCTTGAAGCCTTTCTGGATCTGGGCGGTCCGGTGGTGGTGCTGCTGCTGATGATGTCGGTGGTGGCCATTGCCATCGCCCTGCTCAAGCTCTGGCAGTTCCACAGCCTGCGCCTGGGCCGCCAGGGCTTTGTTCCCGGCTGCCTGGACGGGCTGCGCAAGGGCGAGGACGAGGCCGTTCTGCAGCGGCTGGCGGCAGAGCGCAACCCCATCGCGCGTGTCATGGAAGTGGCGGTGAGTGGGCGGCGGAATCCGGACATGCCGCTGGAGCTGGTGCGCGAGGAAGTGGCCCGGGTGGCCACCGGGTACCTGGACTCCCTGCGTGCCTACCTGCGCGGTCTGGAAGTGATCGGCTCTCTGGCGCCCCTGCTGGGGCTGCTGGGTACCGTGCTGGGCATGATCGACGCGTTCCGCCAGCTGGAGGGCGCCGGCAGTCAGGTGGATCCCGCCCTGCTCTCCGGCGGCATCTGGGAAGCGCTGCTGACCACCGCGGTGGGCCTGGCCGTGGCGATCCCCGCCGTGATCCTGCTCAACTGGCTGGAAGGGCGGGTGGAGCGCTTCCGTCATCGCATGGAAGACGCCGTGACCCGCGTGTTCACGCAGACGGCCGTTGCTGCCGCTCCCGGGAAGGACGGCGAGGACGGCGAAATTACGCGGCTGGAGTCCCGCCGCAGCGCCGATGCAACTTGAGAGTACCGCGCCCCGTCGCCGCCGCCTGGTCTCGCTGACGCCGCTGATCGACGTGGTGTTCATCCTGCTGGTGTTCTTCATGCTGGCCTCCACGTTCACGGACTGGCGCTCCCTGCAGCTGGCCGTGCCCGGCGAGGCCACCACCCCCGACGCCGATGCGCCCGCCCCGCTGGTGGTGAGCGTTGGCATGGACAGCCTGCGGCTCGACGGTGAGGAGCTGAGTCTGGACGCGCTGGCGGCCGGTGTCGGCGAGGCCGTGGCGGAGGAGCCCGAGCGCAGCGTCATCGTGCGCCCCGGGGACGACGTGCCCCTGCAGCGGCTGGTGACCGTCATGGAACGTCTCCACGAAGCCGGCGGCAGCCGCGTCAGTCTGCAGCGGGAGGAGTGACCATGCGCTTTCCGCAGCCCGCGCGGCGGCAGTTCGGCGAACCCGTCATCCCGCTCATCAACATTGTCTTCCTGCTGCTGATCTTCTTCATGCTGGCGGGCACGTTCACGGCCCCGGAGCCGTTCAGTGTCGACCCACCCGAGGCGCGCAGCGGCACGCCGGCCGACGACGACGAAGGGGTCGTGCTGCTGGGCCCGGACGGCGCCCTTGCCTTCGAGGGTGAAGAGGTGGAAGACGGGGAGGCGCTGGAGCGCGCAGTGGCGCGCCGGCTGGAGGAGGAGCCGGAGCTGGCTTTGCGGCTCAAGGCGGACGGCAATGTGGCCTCCCATCGCCTGCTGGATGTCATGGATCGCCTGCGTGATGCCGGGGCCGAGCGGGTGCTGCTGCTCACGGCGGAGGCCCCCGAGTGATGGGGCGCCTGCGCTGGCCGCACTGGCTGATCGCGCTGGTCATCGCCGGCGCCCTGCATCTCGCCGTGCTGGGCCTGTACCGCCAGGCCAGCCCGGAGCCGGAGCGCGAGGAGCCCGCCGGCATCGAGGTGACGCTGACGCCAACCGCCGGCGAAGA
>SLMR01000425.1 GCA_007133445.1 Aquisalimonas sp.
CACCGACATCACCGAGATGGTGGGGATTGATGTCGGGGTCGTCCACTTCTTCTATCCGGGAGCAGGCGGTGCAGCGGAGTTCACCGAAGTCTATGCGGGGGTCAACAGCGGGTACGAGGATCTTGCGGCAGACTTTTACGTTGTCTACGAGGCCGGCGATGGTGACTACTTGAACTACGAGTTGAATCTGGCCTATGCGCTGCCTCAGAGCACCTACGTGTTCGCCGATATCGGTTTTCGTGATTTCGATGACGATGCCCTCGATGATCGCACCTACTGGCATCTGGGCGCCGGTGTCGAGTACGCCGGGCTCGACTTCAGTGTGATGTACGGTGATAACGATGTCTCCGGCAACAGAGACCGATGGGCCTTTACGGTGGCTACGAGTTTCTGACTGCGTTCGTCGACTTGCCTTGTCCAGTCGCAACGCTCTGTTCAAAGCCGTTGCGACTGGTTGTCTGGTTTGACCGGTGCCTCCCGTTTCGCCCCAGAAGAGTGCACCGGCTCGCGGTAAATGCACCAACATTGCGCGCTTATCGGTGGGCCGGCTCACGACACGAGCCGCAATCCACTGATTCTTTGGCTCCCCATAGCTGGCACACCTTCTGCACCACGAACGGGCAGGTTGGGCTCGATGCACGAACCAGGGCATTCCGTGACTCGGCCTTGCAGCTTCAGCCCGTCATTTGAAGGAGTCTGCCCCATGCGTTACCTGTTGCCTGTTTTCATGTTGCTGGCGCTGCCGGCCACGGCTTTGGCCCACCCCGGTCATGGACACGGGGGTTTCGGTGCCGGATTCGTGCACCCGTTCCTGGGGCTCGATCACCTGTTGGCGATGCTGGGGATTGGCTTCTGGGCGGCCCGGCAGGGGAGCATGCGCCATGCGCTCGCCGTCGGCGGGGCGTTTCTCGCCGCGGTCATCGGCGGCTTTGCCCTCGGTCTCGGGCAGGGGCCCGTGCCGGCGGTGGAGTTCGGCATCATCGCCTCGCTGCTGGTGACCGGTGTGCTGGTGTTCGGCGCCCGGCGGATGCCCATGCTGCTGGCGGCAGGGCTCGCGGGGCTGTTCGCCCTGTTCCATGGCCATGCCCATGGTGCCGAGATGGCCGCCGGGCTCTCCGCCATGGCGTACATGAGTGGTTTCGCCCTGGCGACGGCGGTCCTGCTGAGTGCAGGCGCCGGCGTCGCGACCGTGCTGTCCAGGGGCGCTGCCATGCGACCCGTAGAGCGGATCGCCGGAGGCGTGCTGCTGACCTCTGCCGCCTATCTGCTGCTTGTTGTCTGAGCCGTGGTCGCGGTTCCCGCGCAGATAACGTCCGGCGTCCAGTCCGGAGAACAGGGTTGGCTGGGCCATCTGGAGCTGACCTATCGTCAGCGGGGCCAGCGGACCGTGCTGGCCCGGCGGCGTCACCAGGGGCCGTTGCTGGTCCAGCGCAGCTTCCATCCCGAAGGGCCGGTGTGTCACAGCTACCTGATTCACCCGCCGGGCGGCGTGGTGGGCGGGGACCGGCTGCGCCTGGACGTGACCGTGGCCGGGGACGCCGACGCGCTGCTGACCACACCGGCTGCTGCCAAGTTCTACCGCACGGCCGGGCCGGTGGCACGGCAGGAGCAGCGCTTCTCGGTGGCTGCCGGCGGCGGGCTGGAGTTCCTGCCCATGGAGACCATCCTCCACGGGCACTCCGACACCGCGCTGACCAACCACTTCGCCCTGGCCGCCGATGCACGGCTCTGCTGCTGGGACATTCTCTGCCTGGGGCGGCCCGGAAGCGGTGACGCCTTCGAGGGTGGCCGCTGCATGCAGGACCTGACCGTCGAGCGCGATGGCCGGCCCGTGGTGCATGAACGCCTGCACCTGGAGCATGGCGACCCCGTGCTCCAGCGGCCCTGGGGCCTCGGCGGGTACCCGGCGCTGGGGGCGCTGGTGGCCACGCCGGCACCGCAGGGCATCGAGGCGATGCTGCGCGAGGCAGTTGCCGTGCCCGACGGCGTGCGCCTGGGTGTGTCGCGTATCGACGATGTGCTGCTGCTGCGGTGCCTGGGGCCCGGAGCGCAGGTCCTGCGCGGCGTGCTCGAGCAGGCGTGGGCCTGCCTGCGGGAGCCCGTCATCGGCCGGCCGCCGACACCGCCACGGATCTGGAAGACCTGAATCACCCGGAGGAGTCATGGAACTCACGCCACGAGAGAAAGACAAGCTGCTGCTGTTCACTGCCGCCCTGCTCGCCGAGCGGCGCCAGGCGAAGGGCCTGAAACTGAATTACCCGGAAGCCAAGGCGATGATCTCCGCGGCCATCATGGAGGGCGCGCGGGAGGGCAGGACCGTGGCCGATCTCATGAGCCTGGGGGGCGAGGTGCTCACCCGGGAGGACGTCATGGACGGCATTGCCGAGATGATCCCCGAGGTGCAGGTGGAGGCCACCTTCCCGGACGGGGTCAAGCTCGTCACCGTTCACGAACCCATCAAGTAGAGGAGATGCTGCCATGATCCCGGGAGAAATCCTGCCCGCCGACGGCGACATCGTCCTCAACGAGGGGCGCGACACCGCCTCGGTCACGGTCACGAACACCGGGGACCGGCCCGTGCAGGTCGGTTCCCACTACCACTTCTTCGAGGTCAACGACGCGCTCACCTTCGATCGCGACGCCGCGCGTGGGTATCGGCTGGACATTCCTGCCGGCACCGCGGTGCGCTTCGAGCCCGGTCAGGAGCGCACGGTGCAGCTGGTGCGCTATGCCGGCGACGGGATCGTCTACGGCTTCAAGGGCCGCGTCATGGGGCCGCTCAAGGGGGACAGGGCATGAGCAATACCATCGCACGCACGGCCTACGCGGACATGTTCGGCCCTACCACCGGCGACCGCGTGCGCTTGGGCGACACCGAGCTCCTCATTCGCGTGGAGCGTGACCACACCGTCTACGGCGACGAAGTGAAGTTCGGCGGCGGCAAGGTGGTGCGCGACGGCATGGGCCAGAGTCAGCGCACATCCGCGGACGTGGTGGATACCGTCATTACCAATGCCCTGATCCTGGATCACTGGGGCGTGGTCAAGGCGGATATCGGCATCAAGGGCGGCCGCATTCACGCCATCGGCAAGGCCGGCAACCCGGACACCCAGCCCGACGTGGACATTGTCATCGGCCCGGGCACCGAGGCCATCGCTGCCGAGGGCAAGATCGTCACCGCCGGCGGCATCGACGCCCACATCCACTTCATCTGCCCACAGCAGATCGAGGAGGCGCTGACCTCCGGTGTGACCACCATGATCGGCGGCGGCACCGGGCCGGCTACGGGCACCAACGCCACCACCTGCACGCCCGGTCCGTGGAATATCCACCGCATGCTGCAGGCGGCGGACGCCTTTCCCATGAATCTGGGGTTCCTGGGCAAGGGCAACGGCAGCCTGCCCGAGGCGCTGGACGAGCAGATCGAGGCCGGCGCCCTGGGCCTCAAGCTGCACGAGGACTGGGGCACCACGCCGGCGGCCATCGATTGTGCGTTATCTGTGGCGGACGAATACGACGTGCAGGTGTGCATCCACACCGACACCCTCAACGAGTCCGGCTTCGTCGAGGACACCGTGGCGGCGTTCCGGGACCGCACCATCCACACCTACCACACGGAAGGGGCCGGTGGCGGCCATGCGCCGGATATCATCAAGGTGTGCGGGCTGCCCAATGTGCTGCCGTCGAGTACCAACCCGACGCGGCCGTTCACCAACAACACCATCGACGAGCATCTGGACATGCTCATGGTGTGCCACCACCTGGACCCGCGCATTCCCGAGGACGTGGCCTTCGCCGAGAGCCGTATCCGGCGCGAGACCATCGCTGCCGAGGACGTCCTGCACGATCTTGGTGCGTTCTCGGTGATCTCCTCCGATTCCCAGGCCATGGGCCGGGTGGGCGAGGTGATCATCCGGACCTGGCAGACGGCGCACAAGATGAAGGTTCAGCGCGGCGCCCTGAAGCAGGATAGCGGCGATGACGACAACGTCCGCGCCCGGCGCTTCATTGCCAAGTACACCATCAACCCGGCGCTGGCCCACGGCATTGCCCACGAAGTGGGGTCGCTGGAGCCCGGCAAGCTGGCGGACATCGTGCTCTGGGATCCGGCGTTCTTCGGCGTCAAGCCGGCGCTGATCATGAAAGGGGGCCTGATCGCCGCCGCACCAATGGGTGACCCGAACGCCTCCATCCCCACGCCGCAGCCGGTGCACTACCGGCCCATGTTCGCCAGCTTCGGCGGTGCGCTGCACGAGACGTCGGTGAGTTTCGTCTCCGGCGCGGCGGTGGACGCCGGCATCGGCGAGCGCCTCGGGCTGCGGCGCCGCCTGGTGGGCGTGCATGGCTGCCGCAGCGTGCAGAAGAAGGATCTGGTGCTCAACGACTGGCAACCCCACATGGAGGTGGATCCGGAGACCTATGAAGTGCGCGCCGATGGCGAACTGCTGACCTGCGAGCCCATGGCCGAGCTGCCGCTGGCGCAGCGGTATTTCCTGTTCTGAGGAGCAAGACATGTTGCAACTGACGGAACGGGTGACGGCAGCAGCCAGTGACGACGTGCTGCGGTTGCCCTTCGATACCCGCCAGAAGAGCCGCTTCCGCGCCGAACTGGAGGACGGGACCGAAGTCGGCGTGTTCCTGGAGCGCGGCCAGATCCTGCGCCATGGCGACTGCCTGCGTTCCGACGACGGCCGCGTGGTGCGGGTGGAGGCCGCTGACGAGTCGGTGTCCACCGTCCGCTGCGGCGACGCGACCCTGCTAGCGCGGGTCTGCTACCACCTGGGCAATCGTCACGTGCCCCTGCAGATCGGCCACGGCTTTGCCCGCTACCGCCACGACCACGTGCTGGACGACATGGTCCGCGGGCTGGGCGTCAACCCGGTGGCCGAGGCGGCGCCCTTCGAACCGGAAGCCGGCGCCTACGGTGGCGGCCACGGGCATGGCCATGACCATCACCACTGATTCCGGACTCGCCCGGCGACGGCTCTGGCAGCTCATGAGCCCGACCCTGCCGGTGGGTGCCTACAGTTACTCGGGCGGGCTCGAGTACGCCATCGAGGCCGGCTGGGTGCGTGATGCCGCCGGGGTGGCCGACTGGCTGCAGGGCCAGCTCCGGCACACGCTGGGGCGGGTGGACATCCCGCTGCTGGCGCGGCTGCACGACTGCTGGCAGCGGGACGACCGCGCCGGCGTGGTGCGCTACAGCCACTGGCTGCGCGCCAGCCGGGAGACGTCGGAGCTGGTCGGCGAGGATCAGCATATGGGGCGCGCCCTGGCTCGGCTGCTCAACGAGCTGGATATCCCCGAGGCCGAGCCCTGGACGCGGGCGCCGGAGACCAGCTGGGCGGCTCTCTATGCGCTGGCATTGGTGCGGTGGGAGATCCCGCTCAAGGAAGGTGCCGAGGCGTACCTGTGGGCCTGGTGCGAGAACCAGGTCGCCGCCGCCATCAAGCTGGTGCCCCTGGGCCAGACGGCGGGCCAGCGGCTGCTGCTGGAGCTGGCCGGGCCCATCGGTGACGCGGCAGCAACCGGCCTGCGGCTGGGTGATGACGAAATCGGCGGCACGGCCCCGGGCGTCGCCATCGCCAGCAGCCTGCACGAGACGCAGTATTCGCGGCTGTTCCGAAGCTAGGAAGGAGTCGTAGGAGCGACGTCAGTCGCGATTCTTTTTCCAGAGCACTGGCTGGTCGCGACTGACGTCGCTCCTACGGCTCGCGCGGCTCGTATCGTTGCCACCGAACAATCCCTGAACGGAGGAACCAACCATGTACACCACTGAACAGGCCCTGCGCGTCGGCATCGGCGGTCCGGTGGGCTCCGGCAAGACGGCGCTGCTGGAATCCCTGTGCAAGGCCATGCGGGACACCTGGAACATCGCCGTGGTCACCAATGACATCTACACCCGCGAGGACGCCGAATTCCTGACCCGGCGCGGGGCGCTGGAAGCCGAGCGCATTGTCGGGGTCGAGACGGGCGGCTGCCCCCACACCGCCATCCGCGAGGACGCCTCCATGAACCTCTCGGCCGTGGCGGACCTCAACGAGCGGTTCCCGGGGCTCGACGTGGTGTTCGTGGAGAGCGGCGGTGACAACCTCTCCGCCACCTTCAGCCCGGAACTCTCGGATCTCACCATCTACGTGATCGATGTCTGCGCCGGCGACAAGATCCCGCGCAAGGGGGGGCCGGGCGTGACCCGTTCGGATCTGCTGGTGATCAACAAGATCGACCTGGCCGAGGGGGTCGGCGCCTCGCTGGAGGTCATGGACCGGGACAGCCGCCGCATGCGTGGCGAGCGCCCCTTCCTGTTCACCAACCTCAAGACTGGCCAGGGACTGGATGACGTCGTGGCCTTCATCGTCCGCGAGGGCATGCTGCGCGCAAGCGCCACTGCCTGATCCCCGCCCGCCCGAGCCCCACCGCGCCCCGCCCCGGGG
>SLMR01000216.1 GCA_007133445.1 Aquisalimonas sp.
CCCGGACGGCTTGAAGCCTTTGCTCGGCGGCCCCTGGTGGAACTACCTCGATCGTCACGTCATCGGTGACGCCGGCGAGCCGGTTGAGTTGCAAACACCGACGCTCAGCATCCGCCGCGACAATGGCGCCTGGGAGGCCGACGGCGATACCGATGGTGTGGATGTTGATGCCCTGATGGCCGACTGGCAGAGCGCCGAAGCGCTGGTGGCCCGGCCACTGGATGATCCGCCGGAGGCCGACGCCGAGGTGCGCGTGGTCCTGGCCGACGGCAGCGAGCGGCGCTTCGTGCGCGCCGTAGAGGATGGCGAGATCCGGCTGGTGGACCTCGCCTCCGGCGTGGCCTACGTGTTCAACGAGGAAGTGCGTGACTATCTGCTCACCGGGCGCGAGCCCTGACCGCGGTGCCATGGGACGGGGAGTGAGCCGCTGCTACCCCCGGGACGACGGCCGGGATGCCTGAGCTGCCGGAGGTGGAAACCACCCGCCGCGGCGTGGCACCCCACGTGAGCGGTGCAACCGTCACCGCAGTGGAGGTGCGGGATCACCGCCTGCGCTGGCCGGTGCCCGCCGACCTGCCGGAGCGGTTGCGGGGCGGCGTGGTCCGGGCGGTGGACCGGCGCGCCAAGTACCTGCTCTTCCGCCTGCCCGATCACACTCTGCTTCTGCATTTGGGCATGTCCGGCAGCCTCCGCCTGGTGCCCGTCGGCACCGCTCCGGAGCCCCATGCCCACGTGGACATCACCTTCGATACCGGCCGGGCGCTGCGGTTCACCGACCCGCGCCGCTTCGGCAGCCTCCACCTGGCGCCCGGCGACGGCACCGGGCACCCGCTGCTGGCGCACCTCGGCCCCGAGCCACTGGGGGATGCGTTCACCGGTGAGTGGCTGCACCGGCGCGCCCGCGGACGGCGGCAGGCGGTGAAGGCGTTCATTATGGACGCCGCCACCGTCGTCGGTGTCGGCAACATTTACGCCGCCGAAGCGCTGTTCCGCGCCGGCATCCACCCAGCCAGGGCGGCCGGCCGGATCAGTGCCGTCCGCTACCGGCAGCTGGCCGCTGCCATCCGGGGGGTGCTGGCGGAAGCCATCGAGGCGGGAGGCACCACGCTGCGGGATTTTGTCGGCAGTGGCGGCAGTCCCGGCTACTTCCGCCAGTCGCTGTCGGTCTACGGCCGCGCCGGGGAACCGTGTCCGGCCTGCGGGACGCCGCTGCGCCTGAGCCGGATCGGCCAGCGCGCCACCTGCTACTGCTGGCGCTGTCAGCGTTAGCGGTCGCGCGATGACCGCGTGATTGATCGTTTACCGACGGTAACTTACCGGTTCAGCCAGCCTTTCCCGTCAGTGGGCCTGTGATCCACGCCACAGTCCCGGTAATCCGATGCGTGTACCGTGCGTGATGCGACGATGTTACGTTGGCCGTCCAGGTGTCCGGTTCGCCGGCACGGGACGAGGCAGTTAAGAAGCCGGGGAGATCATGGGACTGTTCGCTAGCAAGGGCAAGCCGGGTAGCCGCCGCAGCGGTGGCACCACCATCATCGCCAGGGGGACGACCCTCTCGGGCGATCTCGTGCCGGAGGGCAATCTGCACATCGATGGCCGCATTGAGGGGCAGATTGACTCCGCGAGCGATGTCTCCATCGGTGCGGAGGGTAGCTTCGAAGGTGAGATCCATGCGCATCGGATGGTGGTGAGCGGCTTCGCACGGGGCCGTATCGAGTGCGACAGCCTGGAAATCGTGGACAAGGGGCGCGTGGTCGGCGAGGTGTCGAGTCGCAGTCTGGTCATTGAGCCCGGTGGTCAGTTCGTCGGCGAGAGCCGGGGAACCGATGAGGAGGCCGTTGCGCAGCTTGGCCACTGGGATGGCCCCGGTGCGGTCCAAAATGGTGCGGCCGGCGAGAGGCGGTCACAGGAGCCGGCGTCTGCACCGAAGCCCGAGCCGACCGCCGATGAGGTCGTGGTCGCCAAGTCGGCCGGCCGGGAGGTCGATGAGCCTGTCGTGACGGAACTCGACGAGCAGGTCGATAGCGACGAAGAGGCCCGCGAGGCGGGAGAGCCGACCGTTGGCCTTCGCGCCCGGGAAGACGGGGCGTGAGGACAGTGGAACGGCCCAGTGCCAGCTGCGGTGGCGCTGAGTGCTGCTGGGGTTTAGGATCGGTCAACGGAAGCAGACAAGGCAGGGGGTAGTGCTGTGCAACGTGTTATCGGACTCGATATGGGATACGGCTTCGTCAAGGCCAACGATGGTCGCGACGGCGTGCGGTTCCCCAGTGTGGTTGGCGACGGCAGCGGTGGCGGCCCCATGTCGCTCGGTTTCCAGAAGCCGGACCCGACCAGCGACATTCGCATCACATTGGGCGGCAAGAGCTACTTCCTTGGTGATCTCGCCATCCGCCACTCGCGCATCGCTCACCGGGGGCTGTCGGCCACCCGCGCCGAGGGGGATGACCTGCGCATCCTGTTTCTCGGGGCGCTGAGCATGTTCGCCCGTGACTCCATGAACGACTTTGCGGTGGTCACCGGGCTGCCGCCCGGGCGCATGCATCTGGCGGACGACCTGGTGTCGCGCATGCGCGGCGATCACACCGTGACCCGCCATGTGGGCCGCAACCGTCAGGATCTCAGCATTCGCGTGGACAGCATTGAGGTGGTGCCGCAGCCGCTGGGCACCTACTGGGCCGAGGTGCTGGATAGCCGCGGCCATCTTCGGGGTGACGGCCGTCTGCTGGATGGCCGCGTCGGGATCATGGACGTTGGCTTTCGCACCAGCGACTTTGCCACCATCATCGAAGGCGAGTACGCCCCGGCGTGGAGCCGTACGGTGCCGCTGGGCATCTCCACGGGCTACGACGCCCTCGCCGAGGCGCTGGCCACACAGTACGGGCTTGAGCGGGAAACCTACACGCTGGACAAGGCCGTGATCGACGGTGAAATCAGCGTTTCCGGCCGGCGCGTGGACATCACCGACCTGCGCGATCAGATCCTCGGCGAGGTTGCCACCAAGTTGATGGTCGAGATGCAATCACTGTGGCAGCTCACCGACTACGATTCCGTGCTGCTCACGGGCGGCGGCGCCCATGTGCTGGAGCGCTACCTGCGTCCCCAGGTACCGCAGAGCCAGGTGGTCAACGACCCCGTCACCGCCAATGCTCGCGGTTACGTGGCCTGGGGTGCCTATCAGACCCAGGAATCGCAGCCGGAGGCGCAGACCACCACTGGTGCCGGGTTCGGGACCGATGCCGCTAATCAGTCCCCGAATGGCGGGCAGGATCAGTCGGCCCGGAGCGACAGCGAAACGGCGTCCGGAGACTCCCGCAGACGCAAGTGATCGGTGGCGGGCGGGCGCGGGGCGGCGATCAGTCGCTGCCAGCGTCCGCCTGTGCGTCTATGTACCACACCGCCGTGATCAGTAGCGTTGCTGCGCCCGCTGGCCGCCTCACGGTCACCTCGTCGTCCACCCCCTTGCCAAGCACCGCCCTTGCCATGGGCGAGTCCACGCTGATCAGCCCCTGCTCCGGGGCGAACTCGTCCGGGCCGACGATGCGGTAGCGCATCTCCTCGCCAGCCTCGTCCTCCACGGTGAACCAGGCGCCAAAGCGGATGCGGTCACGGTCCGCCGGGGGCGCCTGGACCACGGTGAGTTCGTCCAGACGCTTGCTGAGGTAGCGCACCCGCCGGTCGATTTCCCGCAGCTGCTTCTTGCCGTAGATGTACTCGGCGTTTTCCGAGCGATCCCCCATCGCTGCGGCTTCACTCACGGCGCGGGTGACCTCGGGGCGCCGGACGCGCCACAGCCAGTTGAGCTCGCGCTCCAGCGCACGCCAGCCCTCGCGCGTGATGTACGCGGAGCGCTTCGGTTGCGGTGGCCGGTAGCGACTCATGAGCACACTCGGCCAGCGGGGTCAGCGGGACCCCGCTGGCCATGGTGGGGACTCAGTCCATGACTCGCACGGCAATGCCGTGGAAGTCGCTGTCCTCGTCCCCGCGGGCGGGTTCCACGATCTCGACGATCTCGCGCGTTTCCACGTCAAGCACCGAGAACCCGGGGGTGTCACCCTCGGCCAGGTGCGGCATGGATACCGGATTGGGGCCGCGCAGGGTAATGAACGCGTAGCGGGAGTCCGGCGAGAAATCGAGAATGTCCGGCGTCATGCCGGTGTCGGGAATGGTGTCGATGATCTCGAAGCTCTCCGGATCGATGACGATGCCGTCCGAGGTGCCGCGGTTGACCATCCAGATGGCCTCGCCGTTGGGCAGGTTGCGCACGCCATGCGCGTCCATGCCCTGGCTCACGTCCGAGGCCACCACCTCGAGGGTCTCCACGTCCAGCGCGTACCAGACCCCGATACTGTCACTGCCGCCGTTGACGATGATGTGCTCGCCGTCGGGGGTGACCATGGTGCCGCAGTTGACCTGGAGTTCGTTGGGGGAGAACACCTCCTCCAGGGCCATGCTCTCGGTGTCCACCACCACCAGGCCGCCGTTATCGAGATCCGGCCCCAGGGTGACGAAGGCGCGGCTGCCGTCGTGGGTCGTGTCGTGGCAGATGGCGGCGGAGTCGTTGAACTCGTCCTCGCGCTCCTCGAACACCGGGTCGTTGGCAATGATCAGCTCGCGGCTGATCCCGAACTCCTCGGCATCCAGGTCGGCCGTGATCTCCACGAGCATGCCGTCGCGCTCCACGTCCGTGGAGCCGATCACGTCCACGAGGATGGCGCTGTCGTCGGGCGTAAAGCCGGCCATGTGGGTGCGCGGCCCGGTCTCGAGGATGTCCACCACGCGGTAATCCTCGGTGCGGATGACGGCCACATTGCCCGTGCCCACGTTGGCCACCGCGGCGTAGCGGTAGTCCGAGCTGAACTCCACCATGTGAGGCACTTCCACGCCGTGGGCGCCCAGATTGATGCGGGCAACTTCCTTGAGATCCTGATTGTAGACGTGGGCCTTGTGGGTGCCCTGGTCCAGCGCCCAGATCTCGTACTCCGGGCTGTCGGCCATGGTGCCCCCGGCGCCGAGGCCCAGTGTGGCGGCGAGCAGCGTAGAGGTCACCATTCTGCCTGTGAGTCGTTGCAACATCCTGCCCTCTCCTGGATCGTTCGTCATGGCGCCAACCTCTCGAGCTTGCTTGATCCCGAGTATAGGCGCTGCAATCGTTCGGAGAAACGCCCGCGCCGAGGCACGCGATTTCCGCACGACGCTGGCGCCGTACCGGGTGTCGCTTTCGGGAGACGCCATTAATGATTGATTTGTCAGAATCTTATGGCTTTCCCCGTAGTGAGTTGTCGCCAAAAGTATACAGTTTCCGTCGCCGCGAACGTCGGTGCATGCTGTAACTGGTTGAATTGTGGTCTGATACCCGTTTTGGCACGAAGCATGCTATGTGTCTTGTGCCATCGCCTGGTCGTCGTGGCCTGACTCAGCGTGTGCCCTGCTACCACGACGACATCGAGACCATCGGTATCCCGCGCACCCATTACCGATGGTCTTCAGGCAGCGCGTCTGCCCACCCTGACGCGTGAACCTTGCCCCCGGGTCTCACCGGGGGTTTTTTTTGCTCAAGAGGAATTCCTCAGGCATCGCAGAAGGGGCCGACCTGCCAGAAACGGCGGCACTGGAAGCGAGACTCGCACTCCTCGAGCTGCCCGGCGTAGGTCTGGGCCGTGCGCTCTACCCGCGCCGAGGCACGCAGCAGCATGTCATTGCTTTCCCAGTGGCGACGTCGATAACCGGTGTGCCCCTGGTGGTAGGCGATATAGAGATGGCGGGGGTTGTCCTTGCTGATCCCCAGCCGTTCGTGGGTGTTGTTGTTGTACCAGCCGATGAAGTCCAGAGCGTACTTCATGTGGGTGCGCCGGGAGAACAGGGTGCCCTGGTCGTCAATGTACTCGCCCCAGACCGGGTTCTGTGCCTGGGCGTAGCCATAGGCGGTGGTGGGCCGGCGCCAGGGAATGAAACCCAGCAGCCGCGTGCGTGGCGGGCGGGCATCGTGCTGGAACGACGACTCCTGGCGCACGAAGGCGAACTGGGTGGCCATGGGGGTGCCCCAGCGCTCTTCCACATCCCGGGCGTAGTCGTACCAGCGCGGATTGTCGTCGAGAATGGTGCAGATGTTGTCGGCGTTCCGGGGCTGGGATGCCGCGCAACCGGCCAGGGCCAGGGCGATCAGGGCCAACAGTACGCGCCTCATCATTCCTCCGAACCTGCAGCCCCGCGCCCGGCGCGGGCCTCAAGCCGCTGGATGAGACCCTCCACGCCATCGCGCCGGATCGCACTGCCGTATTCCTGCCGGTAGTTGGCGACGAAGCTGATGTTCTCCACGACCACGTCGTACGCCTTCCAGTCACCGCCGCTGGTGCGTATCAGGCGATAGTAGACCGGGATGGACCGGTCGTTGAACCGCAGCCGCGTCTGCACTGTGACACGGTCGCGTTCATCC
>SLMR01000165.1 GCA_007133445.1 Aquisalimonas sp.
CCAGGGCGTCATCCAGGGTTGCGTGCACGCGGGCCTGCTCCAGCAGATCGTCGGCGCCGGACGCCATGGCGGTGGCGTCGGGATGAGGGAACTGCCGGGGTGCGACCAGATCGAGCCGACTGAGGCCCATGGTCTTCATGGCCCGCGCCGCCGCCCCCACGTTCGCCCCCAGGGAAGGCTCCACCAGCACGATACGAACGTGCTCTGCCTGCATGCATGACTCCCGATGACCGATCCGCGACGGCGCCACAGTGTACTGGATCCGCCTCGGACCGGCACAGGGCCCGCGCGGGCGCACTGCACCGCACGGGGCAGACCTGTTATGATCGCGCCCCATTCCCGGTACCACGGATCGACTGAATCACCATGAACCCGATGCTCAACACCGCCGTGCGCGCTGCGCGCAGCGCCGGCAATGTCATTGTCCGCGCCATGGACCGCCTGGACCGGATCAAGGTCGAGGCCAAGGGACTGAACGACTACGTCAGCGACGTGGACCGCGCCGCGGAGGAAGAGATCGTCGGCACGCTCCGGCACGCCTACCCGGATCACGAATTCCTCGGCGAGGAAGGCGGCAGCCAGGGGAGTTCGGAGTACGTGTGGATCATCGATCCTCTGGACGGGACCACCAATTTTCTCTACGGCCTGCCCCATTTCGCGGTCTCCATCGCCCTGCAGCACCGCGGCAAGCTGCAGGTCGGCGTCATCTACGACCCGGTGCGCCAGGAGCTGTTCACGGCCACCCGAGGCAACGGCGCCACACTGGATGGTCACAGGATTCGCGTGCGCCGCCACAAGAGCATCGAAGGCCGCCTCCTGGCGACCGGGTTCCCGTTCCGCCAGCCCCAGCACATGGACGCCTACATGGGCCAGTTCCAGGCCGTGCTCAAGCGGGCCGGCGACCTACGTCGGGCGGGTTCGGCGGCACTGGATCTGGCGTACGTGGCCGCAGGTCGGCTGGATGGCTACTGGGAACTGGGACTGAAGCCCTGGGACCTGGCCGCGGGCGCGCTACTGATCCGCGAAGCGGGTGGCGTGGTTGCCGATTTCAACGGCGAAGACGCGTTCATGGATAACGGCAACGTGGTCGCGGGCAACCCGAAGCTGTTCCACGATCTGCTGAGCGAAATCCGCCCCCACTGCAATGCCGCCCTCGTCCGCAAGCGCTGATCTCGTACCCGGGCACCCATGCCGGCGTGTCGCCTCCAGCCGTTCAGGCGTTACACTGTAACGGGCACCTGATGACTTTCGCTGTTCCATCACCAGAGGTTACGGATCCATGTGGAGAGGCTTCATCCTGGCTGGAGTACTGATCGCCGCCGACCTGGGCGCGGCGCAAGCGGGCGGTTGGCATGCGGTGGGCTTCATGTATCACCGCTTCGGCGAGAGCCAGTACTCGGCGACCAACGTCACGCTGGAGCAGTTCGAGGACCATCTCGACTACCTGGAAGACGAGGACTACAACGTCTGGCCCTTCGAGAAGATCGTCGAGCACCTGGAGAACGGCGAGTCCGTTCCGGACCGGACCGTGGCCATCACCATCGATGATGCCTACCGGTCCGTCTACGAGGAGGCCTACCCGCGGCTCAAGGAGCGCGACCTCCCCTATATCGTGTTCGTGGCAACCGACCCGGTGGATGACGGCCTCTCCGGCTACATGAGCTGGGATCAGATGCGGGAAATGCAGGAGGAAAGCAAGGCAACCTTCGCCAACCACTCCTCCACCCACGACTACCTGGTGCGCCAGGGTGAGGATGAGTCGGACAGCGAGTACCGGGACCGCCTGCGGGATGACATCAACAACGCCCAGGAGCGTCTGGAGGCCGAACTCGGGGATGACCGCGATATCCCGAAGCTGTTCGCTTACCCCTACGGTGAGTACAACCAGGTCGTCGCCGACATTACCGAGGAACTCGGTTACATCGGCATCGGCCAGCACAGCGGGGCCATCGGCCCGCACAGCCACAAGCTGGCGCTCCCGCGCTTCCCCATGGCCGAGGCGTACGCCTCCCTGGACGAGTTTAGTGAAAAAGCGCGCACCAAGGCCCTGCCGGTCAAGGAACTGGAACCATGGGATCCCGTGGCCACGGAGGACAGCAACCCGCCACGGATGCGCGCCACTCTCGCCGACAGTGACGCCCGCCTGGATCAGCTGTCCTGTTTCGTCGGGCGCCAGGGGCAGGTCGAGGTGGAATGGGTGGACCGGGATGCGCGCGTGTTCGAAGTGGAACCGCCGGAATCCCTGTCCGCGGGCCGCACCCGCTACAACTGCACGGCGCCGTCACCGGAGCGTGGCCGCTTCTACTGGTTCAGCCAGCAGTGGATCGTACTGCCCGACTGACCCCCCCTGGTCCAGCCCGCCACGCGGGCTGGACTACTTCTGCTTACGACTCGGCTTCCATCTCGCTCAGCGCCTCCCGGGCCCGGCGGCCGGTTTCGGTGTCCGACTGCGCCGCCGTGCGGTAGTGCTGAATCGCCTCGCTGCGGTTCCCGGATCGCCGCTCGACATTGCCAAGGAAGTAGTGGGCATCCGCTGTTGGCAGCAGATCCAGGCTGCGGCGGAGGTCGCTGCGGGCACCGGAGAGCTCCTCCAGCGCTTCCCGCGCCATGCCCCGGCGGAGATGGTGGTAGAACCAGCTGTCGTCGCGCTCCAGGGCCCGCCCGTACGCCCGCTCCGCCTCGCGGATATCCCCGCGACTCGCCAGCACGTCCCCTCGCAGCGCATGGAACAGCGCCTCGCCGGACTCCATCTCCAGCGCTTCCTCCGCCTTTTCCAGCGCCCGATCCTTGTCGCCCTCCCGTAGGGCGCGACGGCCCGCGTCATGCGCCGCGTAGGCCGGTTCCAGGCGTTTGATGGTGTCAATCCGCTCCTGGTAGCGCTCGCGACCGTACTCACCATCAGCACCCAGTTCACGCAGGGTCCTGCGGTTGTTCTCCACCCGCTCCTCGCTGGGCGGGTGGGACGCAAACAGGCCCTGCGCGAAGCTACCGCCCCCGCCCCGACCTTCGGAAATGCGCACGAACGTCTCCTGGAGATCCACGGCGGCTTCCGGGTTGTAGCCGGCACGGTGCATGTAGACCATCCCGTAGCGGTCGGCCTCGCGCTCCGCGTCACGGGAGTAGCGCTGCCCGATCAGCTGCGCACCCACCCCACCGGCGAGAAGCGCCACGGCGGCGTATTCCTGCCGGTCGGTGGCGATACCCACGGCCAGCCCGCCGGCCATGACCGCACCCTGCATGAGCGTCTGCCGGGAGACCCGCTGGGCACCGTGGCGAGCGGCCGCGTGCACCACCTCGTGGCCAAGCACCGCGGCAAGTTCCGCCTCCGACTCCATCTCCGTGAGCAGACCGCGGTTGATGGCGATCTTGCCTCCGGGCAGCGCCCAGGCGTTGGGTACGGAGCTGTTGAGAACGGTGAATTCGTAGGGCAGGTCCCGATCGGCCTCGGCAGCCACGCGCTGCCCCACCTCCTGGACGTACTCCACCAGTTCCCTGTCCAGGGCGTAGTCACCGCCTTCCATCTGGCGCATCAGCGGGTACTGCTCGTCACCGATCTCCAGCTCCCAGTCTTCGCTGACGAGGCTGAACTCGCGCTCGCCGGTGACGGGGTTCACCGCGCATCCCGCCAGCAGGAGGAGTGCCGCACTGACTGCCAGAAGCCGCGCCCAACCCGTGTGCCGTATGGATCGATGCCGCATGATGACCTGCTCGCTCGTTCAGCCGATAAGCTTTCAGCTTGCCATGACTGGCCCTGAATCGGGAGGGATTGTCAGTATTCCCATCGCGCGCGGAATCCGCGCGTGTCCACGTGCACGAACGGCCCGCGGTGAGGAGCGGCTCCGTAGACGCCGATGCCGCCCTCCATCTCCAGTTCCCGCTGCATCCGCTTGGCGATCTCGGCCAGGACCTGCGCATCGGCGCGGTCGCTCCGGCCGTCGCCGTTGAGATCATCCATGCGCCCGTGGGGGGCCCGTTCGTCGATGTAGATATCAGCCGCGTCGCCCCATTGGTGCCGACTGTGTTTGCCGTTGCCGATGGCGCGGTTGTAGAACGGCGTCCGATAGCCACTCAGCACTTGGAGGGTATCCGCCCGGTAACCCTGTGCATTGGCCTCCTCGAGGATGTGCTCCAGCAGGATCAGCAACTCGGGATTGACCAGCACGTACTGGGGCCAGTCTGCCGGCTGCTTGGACAGGAACTGCCCCAGGCGGAAGTGCGGGGACACCTGCAGATCCGCCAGCTCTGCGGGCACTTCGATAAGGCCTGAAGGCACAGCGTAGGCGTCAAGCCCCCGGAACCGCTCCCGCGGATAGGTGCCAACGCGATAGCCCCGCATGCGGCCGTCCCGTTTCTCCTGCCGGGGTTTCTTCACCAGCAGATGGAAGGTCATGGTCTCGCCAGTCACCGCATGCCGGATGTCCATGGGGTACCAGCCCGGCGTTGTCGGTGCGTGCCAACGCCATTCCTTAGGGCCCAGCACGTCGAGACGCCCCTGCTCCGGTTCCACGGCCACAAAGGCTTCGTCGGAATCATCGGCGTTTCCCTTCACCGAGAACGACAACGGCTGCCCTGGCATCACCGGCAGCGCCAGCACATGGTAGGGGTTTACGATGCCAGCGACACTGACCTGAAAGCTCGCGCGCCCGGGGTCAAAGGGCGGTCGCTCGGCGAACGCCTTCCCTGCGCCGGCCAGGAACACGCAGCCAACGACCAGGACCAAAACGCGACGAATCACCCGAGACGGGTTATGTGCAGTCATTTTCACTCAACTCTCTGATTACAGCCGCCGCCGCAACGCCATCGCGCACGCGGAGTGGCGCACAGAACTGCCGGGCGCGGTCAGACTCAGAACGGTCGGCGGACGCGGAAGCCGGTCCGCTTCCGGGCGCGATTGATGCGCAGTACACGCCCCTGGAGCTCATGGCCGTTCAAGGCGTCGATGGCGGCGTCGGCCGCGGGTGCATCCATTTCCACGAAGCCGAACCCCCTCAACCGTCCGGTGTCGCGATCAGCAACCAGCTTGATGGAATGCACTTCCCCATGCTGGGCGAACAACGCACGGAGATCCTGCTCCGTGCAGCTAAAGGGCAGGTTGCCCACATAGATTGACCTGTGCACGCTCTTGTCTCCAATCGGCGCCATGACGCCCGCCACAGCGCGGTCGCCGCCCCATGGAGAAGTAATGGCTCAGGTTCGCCCCGGCGTCAAGCAGTATCAGATGGCGGCGTGGCGCGGCTTGTCGGGGAGCCTCACGCCGGGCATGATGCGAGCCCTTGCATCAGGCAACACCACCACTGACACGGAGCGAGCGAACGCCATGGCCACATGGGAGATGGTATTGATCGGGATCATCGCCGCGGCGGTCACCATGTGGTTCCTGCCCGGTATTCGCGCCCAGATGGAGCGGCAGAAACACAAGGAGCAGGAGGAAGGCGAGCAGCCCAAGGACTGGCGAGGCCTTATACTGCCACTGGTCTTCGTCAGCCTGTTCGTGCTGCTGCTGATTAGCCTGATCTGACGCCAACCCACCAGGGCAGACGCGCTGTGCTACAGTCGCCCCGCCCCGCGCGCCACCGTCAAAGCTCGCCAGCCGCCCTGGCGATCAGGGTACGGGCAGCCTTGCGCGCGTCATGGACGAGCGCATGGTCTCCGGTAACCTGGACCATGACCGTCACGCCCTCGATGAGCAGAGTCAGCTCCCGGGCGAGTTCCTCCGGGTTATCCAGCCCGGCCTCATCGGCGAGTTCGCGCACGTACTGCACCCGGAACTCCTTGTGCTCCTTCGCCGCCTGGTGGATCGGATGCTCGTGCTCCGGGTACTGCACCGCGAGATTGATGGACGGACAGCCCCAGAACTCCTCGCGCCGCGACCAGTTGTCCATGAAATCGAAAATGGCCTCCAGCCGCTGGCGCGCCGTCAGCCCCTCCTCGTTCACCGCCTCCTCGAACTCATCGCGCACCTTCTCGTGAAAGCGCTCGCACGCCGCCAGGACCAGGTTGTCCTTGGACTTGAAGTGCTTGTAGAGCGTCATCTTGGCCACGCCCGCCTCGGCAAGCACCTTGTCGATTCCCGTCGTGTGGCAGCCGTTTCGGTAGAACAGCTCCGTGGCCGTCTCGAGCAATTGGTCCCGCCGCGAACTTGAACGGGTGTCGCTGGGCGTACTGGCGCTCATCAACTCCTCCGGTCACTCTTTCAGCTATTCGCCGTTATTTCTGTAACGCGCGGTACTTTATTCTTATTGCCATAGGATTCAAGTATACAACCCGGTCTAGCCTCCTGTAACCCAAGCCCTGGCAATCTGCCTTGCAGGATACCTTGAATGGGCACTCCGGCCCGCGAACGACCGTGTCAGTGCCGGAAATGAACGAACAGCCTCCCCGGGTTCTTCGCGTCCTTCTCCACGCGATGATAAAGGTCGCGGA
>SLMR01000413.1 GCA_007133445.1 Aquisalimonas sp.
AATCCGGTACGCGACACCCAGACTCTCCAGGTACTCCGGTAGCACGTGCTCCGGCCAGCCGGGCTGTTTCTGGTCGAGATTCACGGCGGTGAGTTCGAAGCGTACCGGTGCACGCTGCTGGAGCTGCCTTAACACCTCGAGCATGGCGTAGGAATCCTTGCCACCGGACAGGCACACCATGACCCGGTCACCGTCCTCGATCATCCGATAGTCGCGGATGGCGTTTGCGGTGAGATAGGTGAGACGCTTTTCCAGGGACTTGGGACTCATGGCGGCAGCCGGGCGGAATCGGAAATCCGGCGTGTTATACCATCCCGCGCCTGCCGGACCCAAGCGCATGGGGTTACCATGGCGGGCGGGTGTAACCCAGGGGGCGCCGCGCCGAGACGTCCCGCTCCGAGCAGCTGCTGAACGGAGGTCCGCCACGTGACCCACGAGAGAACCGCTCAACACCCCGCGTCACGCCGGCTGGAACCCCTGACTCATCTCGTGGCGTTCCTGCGCAACTACCGCTGGCGTGTCGCCGCCGCCGCCGTAGCGCTGCTGGTGGCCGCGGGCAGCGTACTCGCCGTGGGGCAGGCCCTGCGCCTGGTCGTTGACCAGGGCTTTCTCGGTGACGACCCGGCCCAGCTGGACCGCCTGCTGGCCATGACCCTGGGTATCATCCTACTGATGGCGCTGGCCTCGGCGGTGCGCTTCTACCTGGTCTCGTGGATCGGCGAACGCGTGGCGGCCGATCTGCGCAAAGCGGTGTTCGCGCACGTCATCCGCCAGGAGCCCGCCTATTTCGAACACAACGGCGTCGGCGAAATCCAGTCGCGGCTGACCACCGACACCAGCGTGCTGCAGACCATTCTGGGCTCCTCGTTCTCCATCGCGGCCCGCAATCTGCTGTTGCTCATCGGCGCCGTGGTGATGCTGTTCATCACCAGCCCGCGGCTCACTGCCCTGGTCCTGGTGGGGCTGCCGGTGGTGCTGATCCCGATTCTGTTCTTCGGCCGTCGCGTGCGCCGGTTGTCCCGCTCCAGCCAGGACCGGGTCGCCGATGTCGGCAGCTTCGCCGGCGAGACCCTGCAAGGGATCGACACCGTGCAGGCCTTCGGTCACGAGGCGCTGGACCGGACCCGCTTCGAACGCCACGTGGACGCGGCGTTTCACACCGGTATGGCGCGCATCAGGCAGCGCGCCTGGCTGCTGGGCATGGCCATGGGGCTCGCGTTCACGGCCGTGGGCATCATCCTCTGGCAGGGAGGGCACGACGTCCTCGCCGGCCGCATGTCCGGCGGCGAGCTGTCGGCGTTCGTCTTCTACGCGGTCCTCGCCGCTGGCGCCACGGGTGCCGTATCGGAAGTCTCCGGGGAACTGTTCCGGGCGGCCGGCGCCACCGAGCGCCTGATGGAGCTGCTGCGGGCGCAACCCGCGATCCGGGCACCCGCGAACCCCGTCCCGTTGCCGCAATCGGTCCGTGGCGCCGTTGCGCTGGAGGGCGTGGAGTTCGCCTACCCGGCCCGCCCGGACAACCCGGTTCTGCGGGGTCTGGACCTGGCCGTGCAGCCCGGTGAGCGGGTCGCCCTGGTCGGCCCGTCCGGAGCCGGCAAGAGCACGGTCTTTGCCCTGCTGCTGCGCTTCCATGACCCCCTGGCCGGGCGGGTGCTGTTCGACGGCTACGATCTGCGGCGGCTCGACCCGGCGGGTCTGCGGGCTCACATCGGTCTGGTGTCTCAGGAACCGACACTGTTCACCGGCAACGCCTGGGACAACATTCGTTACGGCCGACCCGACGCCGACGATGCGGCCGTGCGGCGGGCCGCCGAGGCCGCCCATTGCACCGACTTTCTGGATCGCTTGCCCCAGGGCTTCGACACGCAGCTGGGGCCCGGCGGGGTGCAACTCTCCGGCGGGCAACGCCAACGCATTGCCATCGCCCGGGCGATTCTGCGGGACCCGGCCCTCCTCCTCCTGGACGAAGCCACCAGCAGCCTGGACGCCGACAGCGAGGCCCGTGTCCAGGCGGCCCTCAATGACCTGATGCAGGAACGCACCAGCCTGGTCATCGCCCACCGCCTGGCCACGGTCCAGTCGGCCGACCGTATCGTGGTGCTGGACGGTGGGCGCATCCAGGCCCAGGGGCGCCACACGGAACTGCTGGACACCAGCCCGTTGTACGCCCGTGTCGCGGCGCTCCAGTTCGGGCTCGGTGAGGGACCCGCGGCCTCAGGACGCTCCACGGGCTGAAGGTCAGACGCCACCGCTTGCCGCAGCGGACAACGCCGGAATAGTCCGGTCTGTTATCGGACACAAATGTTCTGTATCGCTTTCGCAAGCCGTGATATAAAGCTTCTGTACAACCCGACCCACCGTTCTTCCGAGGACCACCGCACTGGACACCAAGACCCTCTGCCTCGGCGTACTCACCGAAGGCGCTGCCTCCGGCTACGAGATTCGCAAGCTCCTGATGGAGCGCTTCGGCCATTTCATGAAAGTCAGCTACGGCTCCATCTACCCTGCCCTGGCGGCACTGCTGGACGAGGGGCTGGTGGAATGTGAGGAAATCTCGCAGCACAGCCGACCGGACAAGAAGGCCTATCGCCTCACCTCGGCCGGTCACGAAGCGTTCAGGGACGCGCTCCTTCACTCGCCGGGGCGTCACCGCGTGCGCTCGGAATTCCTGGCGCTTCTCTGCTTCGCGGACCACCTGCCTGCAGACCGGCTGCAGGAGCTGCTGGACGAGCGCGAGTGCGAGTTCCACGAACAGATCACCGAAGCCGAGAACTGGTTGCTCGAAGACGGTGACGCGGCACCACCAGGCATGCGTTTCTCGGCTGGCTTCGGGGTTGCCCTGTTGCGGGCCGCCTGCGAGTACATCGCCGAGAAGCGCCACTCGATCGTACCCGCGAGCGGCGTCTGAAGCCCAAATGCCCGACCCCGGTAACAGCGTCAGGCGCTGTTCCCGGAGGCCCGGGCACCCTTATCGCGGTTGCCCAACAGCTTCACGTCATCTCCTTAAGGAAACGCTGAACAATTCCCGCGTGCCTCTGCGCGTCATGGCGGCGCTCTGGCAAGGCGGCGTTCGCAGTGAATGGCCGTCGCCCTTTACAAGAACGCCAACGCAGTCCAGAGCGCCGCCATGACTCGCCCTGCGGGGCCGCTCGGCGCGCCCGCAGCCGGCGTTGCGCTGCTTGACTGTACCGACAGTACAGCGCGGCGCAGCGCGCCTTGTCTGCCGGCGCGCTGAACGGCCAGAGGCGCGCGCGAATTGTTCAGCGTTTCCTTAACGAATACGAGCTTCGAAAGCCGACGCGTCGCGGGTATGCGCGCCGGTGAGAGCGAACCCAGTGAGGCGCTCACCCGTCAGGTGTTCCATGACCAGCCCCTGCTGGTCCGCCTGGCGCTGGATCCACTCGCCCTGCTCTTCCGGCGGCCACACTGCCAGTGGACATGACGGCGTCTTGATGACGACCGTGCCGGGATTCGGCTGGTAACGGATGTCTTCGCCGCAGAGATTGGCGGCCAGGACCCGCGCCTGGTCCTGCAGAGGACGGACGTAGGGCATGAGACGGCCGTCGTGCTCGGCGCAGTCTCCGAGTGCATGGACGCCAGGCGCGGACGTCTGAAGGAACGCGTCCACCCGGATACCCCGGTCAACGGCGAGCCCGGCTTCCTCGGCGAGCTCGGTGTTGGGATGCAGCCCGAGGGCGCTGAGAACGGTGTCTGCGTCCAGGGTCTCTCCGTTCGCCAGTCGCACCCGCAGCGCGGCCCCGTTGCCGGAGCGAACGACGCTGTCGACTGTGGTTCCGGTATGCAGGACGACGCCCCGCGCGCGCAGTGCCTCCTGCAGACGCTCGCTGGCGGCACCGGGCAGCAACCGCGCCAGGGGCGCTTCCGCCTGATCCACCAGGGTGACGCTGTGCCCGGCAGCGGAGAGATCATCAGCGAATTCGCAACCGATCAGCCCGGCCCCCAGAATCAGCACCCGCGCGGGCGCCCCGTCATCGACGCTCTGTCGGAACGCACGGTAGGACGCCAGGTCGTTGACCTGCATGACGTCGGCGGCGCCGTCGCCGGCGAGCGCGGGCCGGGGCTGCCGAGCCCCCGTTGCCAGCACAAGCGTTCCGTAAGGCAGACCACCCCGTGGCGTGATGACCCGCCGCCGGTCCACATCGACCCCCAGCACCCGTGTCCGGCGCAGGAACCCGACGCCAAGCCTGGCAGCCCGATCCGCCCCCCTCTCCTGGACAAGATCGTCAGCACTGCGCCCCCGCGCCGCAGCCGCTGAAAGCTGCGGCTTCGGGTAGGGGTCCCCGTCACAACCCGCAACGAGGAGCACCGGACGACGCGGATCCCGCTCCCGCAGCGCCTCCACAAACGCCCATGCCGCCATGCCGCCGCCGACCACCACGATCTGCTCCGGGTCCATGCCGGGCCGGACGCTGGCCGTCGCCACCGGCGCAGCATCCCCAGCCGCGTCATCCGGCTCCTCCAGCAGTTCGAAGTCGGCTTTGGACACGCCGCAGTCAGGGCACTCCCAATCATCGGGAATATCCTCGTAGCGCGTGCCGGGGGGAAGCCCCCCGTCCGGATCGCCTTCGGCTTCGTCATAGATGAAGCCACACACGCGGCACAGGTAGCGTCGATACGGCTTGCTCATGGGGATGTCTCCGTTTCGGCCCGCTACGCGGCACCCATGCGCGTCAGTTCCTTGCGCAGGTGCTTGATGGCAGGCGTCACGATGGCCACGAAGTAGGATTCCCGCAGCTTCCTCTGGGCTGGCGCATCAGCCAGATACCCACGGGCACCGGCGTGCAGCATGGCGGCCTGCGATGCGCGCAGGGCAAGTTCCGAGGCCGTGTGGCGCAGCTGCAGTACGTCGGCGAACAGTGCATCGGAAGGGTCCCCGATTTCGGCTCCCAGGCGATAGGTTGCTTCCCGGGCATCGGTGAGTTCCTCACTCATGGCCTCGGGCTGCTCGTCCAGGAAACGATTGACGTGGCTGTGCGTCTCCCGGAACTGCGCCATGATGTCGATGCATCCCTGGATCAGGCCGAGCCCCATGCCCATCTGCAGTAGAACGAAACCGGAACGGATACGCGGCATCAGTGTGGTGATGTCGTGGCTGACCACATGCTCATCGGGGATGAAGCTTTCGCGGAAATGGCAGGCATACGTGCCACTGCCTTCCAGCGCGGTGAATTCGGCGCACTGCTGGAGACTGAACCCGGGCTGATTACAGAACGTCACTCCCATGATCTTTCGCTCGCTGCCTTCCACGGCGAAGATCGCCGCGAACGCATGCTCCGCGGCAAGGTTGGAAACCCACGGCAGCGTCCCGTTGGCAATGTAGCCGCCGTCGACCGGACGCACGCGAATCTTCAGGGGTTCAATGTCGTGCAGATGCTTGACCCCGTTGGAGAGGCCCGTACCGCCCAGCTGCTGGCCGGAGGCCACCTGGGGCAACAGGCGATCACGCACCGCAGCGTCGTCGGCGTTCTCGATATACCAGGCCAGCGCGTCCTGACACCAGACACAGAACCCGGTGGACATGCACTCCCTGGAGACCGCCTCCATGGCCCGGATGGCCGCCGGAAAGTCGTGTCGGCCGTCCGCGCGCAGTGATGGAAGGTGCTGCCGATAGGCACCCGTGCTCCCCAGGTCGTGCATGAATGCGGCCGGATAGACCCCCTTGCGGTCGATTGCGGCGGTCTGTGGTGCCAGGTCGCTGTAGACCAGGGACTCCACCTGGGTTTCCAGTGTGGGCGCGGGCCCGTTCGGGATGGCATCAGCTAGGGCGGACATGGCGAACTCCTGCTCTTCGGGTTGGAAAGGCCCGGCGACACGCACCGCCGGGCCGCTCTCTCAGGCCAGCTTCATGTGGGTCGTCACCGGATTGCGCATCGTGTTGGCCACCGGCGACCACTTGTCCGCCCAGGCGACCAGGTCCTCCAGTTCTTCCCGCGAGCAGTCCGCCTCGATGTCGAAAGTTGCCCGGATTTCCGTGAAGCCGAGCCGCTTCTCGCTGGTGTCACCGACACCCCAGACGCTGCTGATATTGATATCCCCTTCCAGGTCGGCTTCCAGCTTGTAGACCGTGATGCCGCGATAGGTGGCATTGGCATGAATTCCAACGAGCAAGCAGGACGCCAGCGCGGCCAGACTCGCCTCGGACGGATTGGGCGCGTTGTCTTCACCGAGCAGCGTCGGCGGTTCGTCGATCAGGTGCCCATCCAGATCCCGGCAGTAAGTCATCATGCGGAAGATCCCTTCACACTCGGTGTGCGACTTCAGGGTGTTCACCTTGGTCGGATCCATCTTCGCCTTGGCTCCAAGAGCCTTGAGGCCCTCAAGATCGATGGGGCGCAAGGGCTGTTTGGACTGCTCTGCCGTGTCACTCATCGTCATCTCCTGCGGTTGTGCATGAACG